>CAIPID010000141.1 GCA_903865015.1 uncultured beta proteobacterium
CTCGGGATTGCTTGCGGGCGAGGGGCATATACCCATTGCCTGTACTCCAGAGCCATCATCGGCCGCACCTATTGATGGCGCACTAGATGAGTGCGAAGTCGAATTCATGCACCAAATGGGTGTCACGCGTGTGCACGAATCGCCACGCGTCACTAAACCCTATGAGGAAGCACAGTGGAAAGCCATTGAGCAGCTCGGCCATGAGGTCGATGCGAAGTTGATCGCACAGGATGTGCGATTGACGATGGGCGGTGAGCCTACTTTTGTTTCGGCACTCGATCGTGACGGCGATGAATGGAATACCGAAGCGATGGGCCCAACCAAGCGCGGGCTTGGCTGCGAGTTGCTAGGCAAGTTGCAGGATCGCTATGCCAAAGGCGGATTTTTACATTTCGGACAGGGCAAATGGTATCCGGGCGAGCAGCTGCCGCGTTGGTCGCTGTCGGCGTACTGGCGGGGCGATGGTCAGCCGTGCTGGAACAATCCCGAACTATTCGCCGACGAGCGTGAGGAGCATCACTACACTGTCGAGGATGCGCGTGCGTTTGTTTACAGATTGACCGAAACGCTGGGCTTATCATCTGAATATATCCAGAGTGGCTACGAGGATACGTTCTACTACATGTGGCGAGAGCGCACGCTGCCGGTCAACGTAGACCCGTTTGATTCGAGACTGGATGACGAGCTCGAGCGGGCAAGATTGCGCAGAGTGTTTGAGCATAAGCTTGATCAGGTTGTAGGGTATGCCCTGCCGATCGTGCGCGATGATGACGATAAGTCTGGCGTATCGCGCTGGCGCTCAGGCCCCTGGTTTTTACGTGACGACCGGATGTTGCTGATCCCTGGTGATTCGGCGATGGGCTATCGCTTGCCTCTTGACTCATTACCTTGGGTGTCCAAGACAGATTATCCATACTTAATCGATGCAGACCCGTTTGCCGAGCAAACCCCTCTGACAAATGCTGCGGATTTGAGCCGGACGGTTGCGCGGCGCATGCAGTCCAGTACCGGCAAGCCCACTTCGTCATCGCAACATGCAACAGATAATCAGCCACCTGAAAAATTCAAGTCTGCTGCGGGACTGACACGTACGGCTTTAGTGGTTGAGGTACGTAATCCGCATCGCGCCAATGGCCCGAAGCTAGAGTTCAGTTCGCCAGAAAGCACAATGTTGTATGTGTTTATGCCTCCGCTGAAGCATCTGGATGATTATCTGGAGCTGCTCGCGGCCGTTGAGCACACGGCAGCCACGCTTGGCTTAAAGATTGTGATCGAAGGCTATGCTCCACCTCGTGATGCGAGACTAACGGTTTTACAAGTTACGCCGGATCCTGGTGTGATTGAGGTCAATATTCATCCGGCCAATAGTTGGAATGAGTTGGTCGAGAACACTGAATTCCTCTATCAGGCTGCGCATGAGACGCGTCTGAGTACTGAAAAATTCATGCTGGATGGTCGCCACACAGGCACTGGTGGTGGTAACCATTTTGTGATGGGGGCGGCGACCCCCGCGGATAGTCCGTTTCTGCGGCGACCAGACGTGCTTGCGAGCCTCTTGACGTTTTGGCATAACCATCCGTCCATGTCGTATTTGTTTTCTGGCCTGTTTATCGGACCAACGAGCCAATCGCCTCGGGTCGATGAGGCGAGGAACGATCAGACCTATGAGCTTGAGATCGCGCTGCAGGAAATTGATCGTCAGATGCAGGCTGATGGCAGCTGCGCGCCTTGGATGATCGACCGCGCCTTGCGCAACATTTTGATCGATGTGACGGGCAATACGCATCGCTCGGAATTCAGTATTGATAAGCTGTACTCACCGGACGGACCGACTGGACGTCTGGGGCTGCTTGAGTTGCGTGGTTTTGAAATGCCACCCCATGCGCATATGAGCCTGGTTCAGCAATTGCTGATCCGAGCGCTAGTCGCCTGGTTCTGGAAAACGCCTTACCGGCCTAAGAGCAAAACGCGTCTGACGCGCTGGGGAACGCAGCTGCATGACAGATTCATGTTGCCCACGTTCATCGAGATGGATTTTGAAGATGTCATTTCTGAGATCAACCGTGCGGGTTTTGCCTTTAAAGCCAGTTGGTTTGCACCGCATCTTGAGTTTAGATTTCCTCTTATCGGTCAGACCGAAGTGCGCGGCGTTCAAATTTCACTACGCTCAGCGCTTGAGCCTTGGCATGTGATGGGCGAAGAAGGTGGCGGTGGCGGCATGGTTCGTTATGTTGACTCTTCGGTTGAGCGTATTGAGCTCAAGGTTTCAGGATTTAACGACAATCGTTACGCGATTGCCATTAACGGTGTTGTGCCTACCTTGCAACCAACGGGGATAGAGGGTGAATTTGTGATTGGCGTGCGTTATCGCGCCTGGAATCCACCGTCTGCCTTACACCCAACGATTGAGATTGATGCGCCCTTAACCTTTGATCTTGTCGATAACTGGCTCTCTCGCTCGATGGGTGGTTGTCGCTACCACGTCGCCCACCCGGGCGGCACAAGCTACGATACTTTGCCAGTCAACTCATTTGAGGCGGAAAGCAGACGCTTAGCCAGATTTTTCAGGCAAGAACATACGCCAGGCACGATCGAGTTAACCCCTCAGCCCCCTAGCCAGGAATTTCCCTTTACACTCGATATGCGCCGTAACTAATTTTTTTGACCTGGCCCATGTCGTCTGATCCAACTCCGTTGCCCGACCCTGCTCGACTCGCTCAATCAAAGCTTGAGTCGTTGCTCGCCCATATCCGCAAGTTATCTGCGCAGACCAAGTTAGGACATTACGATGAGTTACGTAATGCCAAGGGTGAGTTGCGAGAGGCCTGGAAAACATTTTTTGCCTATCTCGGCGAGTCAGGTTTGCAGAATTTGCCTGGCAGTAGCGAAACGATCAAACGGCTGATTCAGCAAAACGGCATTACCTATAACGTTTATGCCGATGATCAGGATCAGGTCAGACCCTGGTCGCTTAACCCGCTGCCCTTACTGATCGGTCCCAACGAATGGCGAGATATCGCAACGAGCCTGCAACAGCGCGCCAAGTTACTTAATGCGATATTGCAAGACGTCTATGGCAAGCAATTCCTGATCCGTGGTGGATACCTGCCCGCAGCGCTGGTGCTGGGTAATCCTGGATATCTGCGTGCGATGCAGGGCGTCAAGCCGCCCAGCGATATTTATTTGCATGTCGTTGCTTTTGATATTGCACGTGGACCCGATGGTCGCTGGTGGGTGATTGGCCAGCGTACCCAGTCCCCTTCGGGCCTGGGGTACGTGCTTGAAAACCGGTTGATTATTTCGCGCTTGTTTCCCGAGGCGTATCGCGAAATGCGGGTCCAGCACATTGCGTCGAGTTACAAGCGATTGCTTGACTCGATGAAGCAAGCTGCAACCGTGATTACGAAAGATACCCCGCGCTTTGCACTGCTCACCCCGGGCCCTTATAACGAAACTTATTTCGAGCATGCCTATCTGGCGCGCTATCTGGGCTTGCCATTAGTCGAGGGTGCGGATCTGACGGTGCGTGAGGACAGACTCTATCTGAAGACCATGCATGGGCTTCAACAAATTCATGGGTTGTTATGTCGCTTGGACGATGATTTCTGCGATCCGCTCGAGCTGCGCGCAGACTCCAGTCTGGGGGTGCCGGGATTGTTGCAGGCGATCAGAGCAGGTAATGTGGTGATGGCCAATGCACTGGGGACTGGTTTTCTGGAGTCTCCAGCGGTGCAGGGATTCCTGCCCGCAATGTGTGAGCACCTCTTGGGTGAGCCACTTAAAATGCCGTCGCTCAATACCTGGTGGTGTGGCGAGACAGCCGCCTGGCAGGACATTTCCCCAGATTTACATACACAGGTTATTAAACCTACCTACGCGACCGATCCACGCACAAACTTTGAGCCAGCCATTGGTAGCGTGTTGAGCGCTGAGCAATTGCAAGGTTGGCGTGACCGGATGGATAATCAGCCGGATATCTATACGACGCAAAGCTACTTGCCGTTTTCGCAGGCACCGACCTGGCAGGAAGATCGCATCGCGCCGCGTACTGCGATGTTGCGCGTGTATGCCGTAGCAAACGGCCGTGGCGAATGGGAACTACTTCAGGGGGGCATGACGCGTATTGCCGCGGGTGATCCGCATATCGTATCTATTCAGAGTGGTGGCAGTACGCTTGACACCTGGGTCATGACCGACCAGACCGTCGACACCTATTCAATGTTGCCGAGCCGCGAAAAAATTCCTCGCTGGACGGCGACACAACAGTTAGTCTCGAGCCGGGCCGCCGAGAATTTATTCTGGCTAGGACGTTATACCGAGCGCTGCGAGTCGATGGTGCGTCTGTCAAAAGAAGCCCTGGTGCTGGTGAGTACAAACCAGCAAGATAGTCTGCCCGCACTGAACGAGGCGATCAGTGCGCTGGGCGAAGCCCATGGCTTGATCCCACGTGGCACACCCAGCCTCACAGCATCGGCAGTGGTGTTTGGACGAACCTTGATCGGTCAGCTCACACAGAAGGGTGTGCGAGGTTTGACAGACAATCTCGATGCGTTAGAGTTTTCGCTTAAAGCCGTGCGTGATCGTTTGCCGGCGGAGCACGCCGAGATCGCGCAGGCGATGAAAAAAATGCTCGCACCTCCCACGCCAAAGCGCGCTGCATCTGCTGCGATGGCGGCGGCCGACGCAAAACCCAGGCGCACCCGCGTTGCTCGCATACCGCAGCGTTCTGCCATCGATACGATCGAGGTGCTGGACTCAATCGGTGTACAACTTGTCGCACTAGTGGGTTTTCAGTCTGATCGCATGACGCGCGATTTAGGCTGGCACATGCTGACGGTTGGCAGACTGACTGAGCGACTGATTAATCTGAGCGAAATCCTGACGGCATTTTTCGCGCATGCTGCCGTCTACACGCCGCGAGGATTCGAGACCCTGCTGATACTTTTTGACAGTTCAATTACTTATCGCACGCGCTATCAGCGCCAGCAGGATATCCCCGCGTTGATGGATCTGCTGATTACCGATATAACCAACCCGCGTTCGTTCGGTTGTATTCTAGAAACCTTGAGGACTGAGATCGCTCATTTGCCAAACGGTGATGCATTGCTCGAAGCTATGCCAGCGTTTGATATCGAAGAGGACTCGATCCTCAAGCAGGTCGAAATGGTTCGCGCGGCAGGTGTGTATGGCGCGCAGCTCTCGGATGAAATCAGCAGACGGTTTTTTGCACATGCTGTAGACAGGCATTTCGCATCATGACAAAAATTCAGGTCGAGCACGAAACCCTATACACCTACGAGACAGAAGTTGAGCTCGCGCATCATCTTGCTTATCTCAAGCCACTGGCGTCGGACTGGCAGCGCGTGCTGAGCAGCGAGGTTGAGATTATTCCCACGCCAAGCACGCATTCTGAAAACAAAGATACGTTTGGCAATGTGCGTAGTTTTTTTACGTTGTCGACTCCACACGCCGAGCTGAAGGTTCGTTCGCTTACGACGGTTGATTTGCTTGATCGCTATAGCGGCTTTGATGCTTCGGCCACCCCCGAGTGGGAAGATGTGCGCGAGGCTTTATCGTATGCACTGGATCGCGCATACTTACCCGCCAGTGAATTTTCTTTCCCTAGCCCGCATGTCCCGCGGTTAAATGAATTGCGTGAGTATGCATTGCAATCATTTACTCGGCGTCGCAATATCGCCGAGGCGAGTATGGAACTGAGTGCGCGGATTCACCGTGACTTTACATACTCTTCCGGTTCAACAGAGGTGCACACGCCAATTCTTGAGGCCTTCACTAAAAGGGTCGGTGTGTGTCAGGATTTTTCGCACATCTTGATCGGTTGCTTGCGCGCGCTTGGTTTGAGCGCCCAATATGTCAGCGGTTATCTGTTGACCAAGCCACCGCCAGGACAAGTTAAGTTGCGCGGCGCAGATGCATCTCATGCATGGGTATCGGTTTATTGCCCTCAGGCACCTGGCAACTGGCTAGAGCTCGACCCAACCAATAATGTCGTAGCGGGGGCGAGCCACGTCAGGCTCGCAGTAGGCCGTGATTTTGGTGATGTGTCTCCCTTGCGCGGAGTGATTCGCGGAGGCGGCGATCATATTCTAAAGATCGCAGTCACCTCCGAAGAAATCGAATAGATCTTTACTTGTTTACCACGTTGAAAAGTGTCGAATTGTTATGCCAGTTTTTCAGATTCTGAATAAACATTTGTGACATACGTTTCAGAATCCCATCTGAAAAGCCTGCCGTGTGTGGTGTCGCAATGACATTGGGCAAGTCCCAAATGGGCGAGTCCGGCACGAGAGGTTCCTGAGCAAACACATCCAGATAGGCGCCGGCCAACCGATCGTTTTTAAGCGCATCAATCATGGCGGGCTCGTCAATCACCGCACCGCGTGAGATATTGATGATATGTGCAGATGGTTTCATCGATGCAAGTGCCTGTGCGCTGACGAGGTTGGTTGTCTGCGCGGTAAGCGGGCAAGCCAGCACCAGCCAGTCTGTTTGAGGCAGCGTTGCGTTGAAATCAGCAAAGCCGATGACACGAGCGCCTTCAATGCGTGCCTCGGCCGATTGCCTGACGACAACGATATTTAAACCGAGTGCGCCTAGCCATGCGCCCAGTTTTTGACCGATCGGTCCCCAGCCGACAATCATGACGGTCTGACCTTCCAGGTCAGGGGGCAAACCTGTTTTAAAAAATGGCGCCCAGACATGCGCACGTTGCGCGGCGGCGAGTTGAGGAAAGCGGCGCGAAAGGCTGAGCAAACCCGTTAATGCTGTTTGCGCGACAAGACTGGCGCTCGCGCCTGAGGATGTCGAGAGCGTCACGCCTCGTGCGATCAGATCAAGATAAACCTGACGGTCAGCACCCGCTGAATGTATTTGAATCCATTGCAAGGCTTTGGAAGCGCGCAGCGCATCGTAGAAATATTGCGTATCGGGCAATATATTTTGTTTGGTTGAGTTGCCTGTGATTTCACGCGAAACAAAACAGATGTCTGCATCAGCGTGCCCTTCGTGGATTTGTTTCGCTGTGACCAGGGTATAGCCGCCATGTCCGAAAATTTCTTCAAACTGTGGTGTTAGCTCGCGTGCAGTTAGCTCGGACAATAGGATGCGTGGGTGTTGTCTTACGTCGTTCATCTCGCACTGGCTCCAGAGTCAATCACTACTTTTTTCCACTTTATGTATTCTTTCTGGATAAAGTTTTTAAAGTCCTCGGGTGAACCGCCCACCGGGTCTGCACCCTCGGCAACAAAGCGTTCTTCGAGTTTGACCATTGCGGTTTGAACGGCCGCATTAAGCTTATCAATGATGGGGCGCGGCGTGCCGGTCGGCGCAAGCATGCCAAACCACGAGCCCGCTGCAAATCCTGGATAGCCACTTTCAGATACCGTCGGAACCCCGGGCATCGAACGTGAGGGATTCAGGCTACTGACGGCCAGGGGGCGTAATTTCCCTGCTTTGATTTGTCCGATCACAGAGGGGATCGTGGCAAACATGAAATCGATGCGCCCAGCGAGTAGATCGTTAAGCGCTTCAGCGCCTTTATAGGGAATATGTTGAGCTTGGACGCCGATACGATCCATCAGCATGACACTTGAGAGGTGGGCAGAGGTACCCACGCCTGTGGAGGCGTAATTCAGCGTGCCAGTGGGTTTTGTTTTGGCAAACTCCACAAACTCTGCGAACGTTTTAATCGGAGAGCCTGGGCTCATAATTAATACATTAGGGACATCAGCAATCAGGATGACAGGTGTTAATTCTGTTAACGGATCGTATTTGAGATTTTTGAATAAGGTCGGATTGATGGCCATCGGTCCGACCGATGCGACGGTCAGGGTGTAACCATCGGGGACCGAACGCGCAACCTGCTCGTTACCGATATTGCCACCGGAGCCAGGTTTGTTTTCAATGACAAAAGGTTGTTTGAATTGTTCGGCGAGTAATTGACTCACACTGCGTGCAATCACATCCGTCGTGCCACCGGCGGTAAAGGAGACAACGATTTTGACGGGCTTGACGGGGTAGTCTGAAATTGTCTGCGCCGTGCTGTTGCCAGGCAGGAGCATGCCTGTAACCACGCTTGCAACGGCGCCTGACGCACCAAGCTTAAGTACCTGTCTGCGGTTGAGCGCTGTAGACAGGCTGCTGCCAGTTGGAACAAATGAAAACTTCAAAACGATCTCCAGCTATATCAGGCGAGGCTTGTCGAAAAACGAGAGGGATAAAAGTTAGTCTATTTTGAGTTTGCCGGCTTGAGCCAATGCTTTGGCCTGCGCTTCTTCTTTTTGCAGCATATTGGTAAAAATATCCGCAGCGCCTGGGCGAGCGGTGCTGCCGACTTTGAGCAATTGCTCTTTTACTTGCTCGTCTTGCAATACTTTTTCCAATGCTGCATGCAGCGCGGCAAGTGTTGCGGGCGGTGTTTTTGCAGGCGCCAGTAATCCGGTTGTGGTACTGACGTCTAGTGCGACGAGCCCCACCTCTTTTGTACCCGGCGCTTGTGGCAAGAGCGGGTCGCGCTCATTGGACAGCACGGTCAGTGCGCTAGCGCGTCCAGCCTTGATGTTATTGATCGAGCTGGAAAGTTGATCCAACAATACATCAACTTGCCCGCCGAGCAGATCAACAATTGCAGGTCCCGAGCCTTTGTAGGCAACGATGTTCATGTCGAGACCGGCGACCGACTGAAGCTGCATGATGGCAACGTGATTGGTCGTCCCAATCCCCGAATGCGCAATACTGACTTTGCCTGGATTCGCTTTTGTATAGTCCAGAAATTGCGCCATCGTATTGAATTTCGGATTGTCGGTCTTAATCACGAGTACTTGAGACGTCGAGGAGATGAGGCCAACACTTGCAAAACTATTGATGTCGTACGTGGTCGGCGCCATTTTTGGCAACACGACAATCGCATTCGGTGTGCTGACTAGCAGGGTTGCACCGTCTGGCTCGGCACGCGCGACCTCAGAGGCGCCGATCGCACCACCTGCGCCCGCTTTGTTTTGTACGACGACGGGTTGCCCCAGCAGCTTGGCCATGGACGGGGCGATGATTCGCGCAACCAGATCCAGATTCCCTCCTGCCGCAAAAGGAACGATGAGCGTAATGGGCCTGGCTGGAATTTGTGCAGCTGCCGGTATTGCACTCACCATTGCGCCCAGACTGAAAGCGTACAGAAGGGTTCTGCGAATCATAGTGTCTCCTACCCTGAATGTTTTAGTTTTTATATGAAGGATCTGTGCGGTCAAGCTTGCGTAAAAGTGCGGGCCATTCCATGACACCATAAGGACGGCGGGTTCCTGGCTGATAGTTATTCCAGGTTTCTTCGAGCACTTTCTGCGAAACAGCCGCCATCGGGCTGTTGCATGACATCGCGCCGATTTGCGCACGGCAGGAGAGCTCCAGACGATGCATCCAGTTAAATGCCTCACCAATCGTGCGACCAACGGTCAATGCGCCGTGATTGCGCAGGATCATCGCTTCACTGGTGCCGAGATCCTTGACCAGAGACTCTTGCTCGGCTTCGTCAAGCACGACGCCTTGATAATCGTGATAGCTGATTTTCAGAAAGCGCATGGCGGTCTGGTTCAGTGGCAACAAACCACACTCAAGTGACGACACCGCCATCGATGCCCAGCTATGGGTATGAATCACGCAACCGACGTCAGGACGCGCATGATGGACCGCGCTATGAATCACGGCGCCAGCTTTGTTCAGGCCGTAATTCAGTGAACCAAAATCTGGCTTGGTGAGGATGTTGCCGTTGTGGTCAACTTTCAGCAGGCAGGATGCATTGATTTCTTCGTACATCATGCCGTACGGATTAATCAAGTAGGTGCCCTCTTCGCCAGGTACGCGTGCGGAGATATGGTTTGCGATCATGTCGGCCATACCGTAGATCTCGACTAAGCGGTAACAGGCCGCCAGATCAACCCGTGCTTGCCATTCGGCATCGGATACTTTGCCTTTCAGGGAGGGGATTTGCAGTACGCCTTCTGTCATGATGATTGCCTCGTTGTCTAGTTTGTCAGTGTTGTACGACACAGTCTGTTTGGCTGTGCTGGGTTAATATTCAATCGTATATCAAAGTACGACTCATTGATCAGCGTCAAGGATTACATAATGAAAATTCTGGCAACGCTTGTTGTCCTAGGTCTCCTGACGGGATGTCAGAGCAGTGCCGTCTACTATCACCGGGATGTTCAAAAGCATGTCGTGGTGCTGGATAAGCGCGAGGTCAGCGTATTGCCTCTCGGTAATCATCAATGGGAAGCCTTTGGCGGTAAACAGGGTGGAGTATTTTCAACCGATCTGGATAAACAAAAAGCGCGCCAGATCAAGGCGATTGAAATCGTATCCGGTTGCCTAGTTACGGATTCCTTGTACCCTGCGGAACACCAGGAAGACAAGTTGTTATTGCGTGCGACAGTTGATTGCACGAACAAACCAGGCGGCGTGTTAGAAAAGTAAGTCAGTCAGTCAGCTATAAATTTACTGCTTGCGTCCTACGCCAGTCCCCGCCTGGACCATACGGGACATCCTTTGATCGTCTTCGTTTAATGATTGCTGCGAGAGTCCCTTTGCAACACCCTCTTTATCACTTGCCGGGCGGTTCTGGCTGATTTTCCATTTTGCTTCGATGCGGCTGACAGTAAAACCTACAGCCACAATCGCACCCAACATTTTTTCAATGTAGTCGGCTGGCGCATCAGATACGCTCCAGGGGGCTGGGCGCATGCTTTCCATCGAGTTAGTTAAATGCTCGACCACCAGCCGTTTGACCTCCCCGTCATGTGAGGCGACGAGTTTGCCGTAGACATGCACCATGGCGTAGTTGTAGGTCGGCACGACCAGATGGTTTTCCTGTTTGGAGGGATACCAGTTTGGTGTGATGTAGGCGCTCGGGCCTTGAAAAATCAGCAGCGACTCTGCGTCGGGTGATGTGGTTTCCCATACTGGATTCAATTTTGCTACATGGCCGATCAGTCTGGATCCGACGCCAATCTGACCTTCGAGCAAAAAAGGGATGTGATTGGCAACGACCTTACCGTCATCTTGAGTCACTAGCGCTGCTAAAGGAAAATTTTGGATGAGCTCGGTAATCGCAGTCGCATCGTGCTGCTCAAAATGTTTTGGGTTGTACATCGCGAACTCCAGTAGCGGTCTATGTGCGGCTAAGTTTATTCCATCTGTATTCTATGTTGTATTTTTAATGCGTGACATGATTGAAGTGTCGGTTGTAAGCTGTTGTTAACGATTTTGGACAATAGTTTTTAACGTAGAGATGGGCAGAAAACATGTCAGACTTAAACGCAGTCCCACCGACCGCTCAACCGCTCGGTTTATTTGATGCAAGTCGTGCGATCCAGTCCGGCAAGCTCTCTGCGGCGCAATATCTGAGCCAGTGCTCAGCGCGTGCAGACGCTCTTGAGCCGACATTGCATGCTTTTGTTTCACGCAACCCCCTTGATACCCTGCTCGCTGAATTGCCCACAGCGGATGGCGCGTTATCTGGCATCCCTGTTGGCGTAAAAGATTTAGTTGCAACAAAGGATTTGCCAACGACCAATGGTTCTGCCATTTATGTCGATCAGCTGCTGTCGCATGATGCACCAATCGTTACGCGTATTCGCGGGTTAGGTGGCGCGGTTTTTGGTAAAACGGTGACAACGGAATTCGCTTGGCGCGGTCCGGGACCGACGGTCAATCCTTGCAATCCTTTGCACACCCCGGGAGGGTCTTCAAGTGGCTCGGCCGCTGCGGTCGGGGCAGGCATTTTGCCTTTGGCGCTTGGTACGCAAACGGTTGGCTCCGTCATTCGCCCTGCTGCCTATTGTGGAATTGTTGGGTTCAAGGCGAGCTTTGGCGCAGTCCCGCGTGAGGACGTATTTCCTTTTGCCTCGTCGCTCGACCACGTTGGTTTTCTGACGCGCTCGGTTGACGATGCGGCATTTGCCTTTAATTTATTACGTAATAAATTTTGCGACGAGCAGGACAGCATTGTTTTGCCTGCTGTTGCAATGGATGGCGAAACGGGCGTAGCACCAAGCGCCGCACCAAAACTCGCCATGCTTAAAACCCCCTTTGATGACAGGCTGACCGAAGAGCAAAAGCAAGCAATGGCGCAGGCGATTGCAACACTGCGCGCATCGGGTGCGATCGTTGAGGAATTTTCTTTGCCTGACATATATTGGTCAGGGATCGATGCGATGTTTTGTTTGCTGGAGTCGGAAGGCGGTGCCGTACACGAAGATCACGTCAAATTATTTCCAGACCGCGTGACGCAACACATTACAGATCTTGTCAAAAATGGAAAGTTGCGTGGTGCGATGGAGTACTTACATGCGCGTGAATTACAGAAAAAACTTCGTAAAGAATTCACTAAAGCAATTGAAAAATACGATGCGATCCTCACTGTACCTGCAACAGGTGCGGCACCCGAAGGCTTGAGCTCAACCGGGGATCCGATTTTCTGCGCGCTATGGAGTTTTCTGGGCGTACCGGCACTGACCTTGCCGATTGCCAAAAATGCGCAAGGTCTGCCGCTCGGATTGCAGCTTGTCGCACCCTATAAACAGGATGCGACATTGCTGCGTATTGGCAAATGGACCGCGACGCGACTTTAAGTTTTTAAAGTCGCTCGTTCACCGCATCGCCATAGGGTGACATGATCTCCGTACAACCCATGTTCATGTCACCATCTCGCATGACCCCAGCGGGGCAGGCAAAGGCATAGGGGTAGGCATTGCGACGCGCAATCGCGACCGGCATGACCTGGCCGAGTGCCTCCATGACCTCTGCAGGCAAGGTCCGATCAGCAATGACTTTTGCTCCACCGCTTACATCGATACGCGGTTGATGGAATGCTTGTTCGAGCGTCAAACCATGATCCATGATGAACGAACTCAGTTGCATGACGGAGCCCAGGATCTTGCGTCCGCCCGAGGCGCCGATTGCAAAGAAACGACCCGCGTCATCTTGACCAATCACTGGACAGTAATTTGCCAGGCAACGTTTGTTAGGCGCAAGCGAATTAGGTTTGCCGGGTTCGGGATCGAACCACATGATGCCGTTATTCAGTAGCAACCCGGTTGATGGTGAAACGACACGCGAACCAAAAATGGAAAGCAAGGTTTGCGTCACAGAACACATATTGCCGTGTCGGTCCACAACGCTGAAATGTGTCGTGCAGCCTGGTGCTTTGGGCGACTCGTGATCGCCCATGTTTTCAAAACGTAATTTGAACGCTGCATCGAGGGCACGGGCATAGCCAGCGTAGGTCTCAGCACCCGGTATTCCTTTGGCAGGATTAAATTCTTTCTCAAGCAACTCAAGTGCCCGGGCATAGGTTGGCCCGCCGGTCAATCCTGGCGTTGCGAACACGCGACCGCCCCGGTAAGGGATCGTCAGAGGATCAATCATTTCGGCTTGATAGGAGGCGAGATCCTCGAGAGATAAGCTGCCGCCTTTCGCGCGCACATCACGCACGAGCGCTTGCGCAACATCGCCTTTATAAAAGGTCTCGGCACCCTGCGATGCGATTTGCTCTAGTGTGCGTGCGAACGCTTTCTGATTCAGGTGGCGATCATTGAGCGCCGTCCAATCCCCTGCGATCGGCCATTGGCCATCTTCAAGAAACAACGCAGCGCAATCGGGATCTTTTGAAAGTACGCGCGCATTCGCACCGATGACTAAGGAGGTATACCAGTCGACGATTAAACCCTCGTCTGCGAGCTTTGCCGCCGGTGTGACCAAGTCACGCCAAGGCATTTTGCCAAAGTGTTGATGCGCCAGATCCATACCTGAAACCACGCCAGGCACGGCAACCGCTGTGGCACCCATCACGTTACGATCCTCAACCACAGCAGGCCAGGGAAACAGATCTGAGGACTTGCCAGAACCGCTCAAAGGATAATCAGCAGGATTGAGTTCGCGTGGTGAGCGACAGCCAAAATTAATCACGTGAGGGCGCGCTTCATTTGCACGCCAGAGCACCATGGCACCGCCCGCAGCAGGCCCACTCATCCAGGGTTCCAGAACACCGAGTGCAAAGGAGGTTGCGATCGCAGCATCGACGGCATCGCCACCGGCCTCAAGCACTGCAGCACCGATCTCTGCCGCGCGTCGATGTTGGGCGGCGATGACGCCACCTTTGGTGACAATGACTTCTTTGTGTGTGATCTGTGAATTTGAAAAATTATCAATCATGGCGTCTCTCAGCGTTCAAGGCTACGTACCGGACAATATCCGCATGCGTTGCAAACCATACCCCAGGCAGACTGCGCATGTGACGGATGAGTTCTTCGAGAATCCAGAGCCTGGAGCGATAGCCGCTAATGTGAGGATGCAAGGTCAGTTGAAACAAACCACCCTCGGCGTAGGCCGCATCAAATTCGCGCTTGAAAATATCGAATACTGCAGTCGGTGCTGTGTGTGGCCGCAGACCAGAGAAGCGGTTCATATTGAAATACACCGCATCATCACGAATCCATTCAACAGGCAGTTCAATCACTCCTGTGTTTTCGCCGTTGAGCATCAACTCATAGCAGTCAACATCTGCCATCAAAGACGAGTCGTAGATCAGCCCGAGCTCTTTGGTCAACGCCAGTGTATTTGGACTGAAATCCCAGGAGGGCGTGCGCATGCCGACAGGACGTACACCGGTGATTTTTTCTAGCGTATCTGAACTGCGCAGCATCAAGTCACGCTCGGCCTCGATTGGGAGTACCGAGTTGCGCTCATGGATCCAGCCATGGATGCCGATCTCGTGCCCCTCGGCAATAATGCGACGCTGTTCTTCTGGATAGAGCAGTGCTGTGACGGCAGGCACAAAAAAACTTGCTGGCACATCATTTTTGGCAAGTAGATCCAGGATGCGGGGTACTCCCTGACGATTGCCATACTGGCCTTGAGACAGCTTGCCGGGTGATTCACCACCTTCGCGTAATTCGTTGGTTTCGTGATCTGAATCAAAAGAGATTGCAACGGCGCAGCGTGCGCCTTCAGGCCAGAGCCGAGGTCTGAGCGAGCGGCCTGCTCTCACGCGATTAACGATGCCGCGCCAGTGCTCTTCAGGCCATTGCCAGGGTTCCATTTCAGGAGTGCTCATTTTTTATTCTCATTCTCAGGGTTATTTGGCCCAACTTTACGTGCAATTTCTTGTGCAGCAGTGGCTTCTTTTTTGACAAACTGTGCAAATTCCGCGGGTGGCATGCCAACGCCTTCCAGACCCAGCGTATCGAATTGCTTCATCACGTCTGGATCCTGAATCGCTTTGACGATATCACCCTGAACACGGTTAACGATCGGCGCTGGCACCCCGGCAGGCATCCATAGGCCAAACCAGTTCACGACGTTAAATCCTTTGAGCCCCAGCTCATCTAAGGTTGGCACATCAGGCATGCCTTTCCAACGTTTGGCACCCGACAAGGCTAGAACACGAAGCTTGCCACTTTGCACGTGTTGCAGAGCAATTTGTGTGCCGACAAAAAACATGTCGATCCGACCCGCGATCACATCGTTGGTTGCTTCGGCAACACCTTTATATGGCACAGCCAAAATATCCGTGCCTGTCATTGTTTTCATGACTTCTGCTGGGATATGACTCGCTGTTCCTAATCCCGCGTGCGCATAATTCAGTGTGCCAGGATTTTTTTTCGCACGCGCGATCAGGTCCTGATAGGTTTTGTCTGGAGAGTCTGCGGGTACAACAAGTGCCTGACCAAAGTTTTGTGCAACCAGTGACACGTGGGTGAAGTCTTTCACCGCATCATAAGTGACGTTGTCATTAAAGGGAGGGATGTTGGTATGTGAGGCGGTAGTGAAGAGCCAGGTATACCCATCAGGCGGGAGTTTCGCCACGTAGGCTGTGCCTACTAATCCCCCCGCACCGAGACGGTTTTCAACAATGATTGTCTGGCCGAGCGCCGCCGTCAGTTTTGGTGCAATGGCACGCATTAAAAGATCTGGCGGTCCACCCGGTGGGGAGGGCACAATCACGCGTATGGGTTTGTTTGGGTAGCTAGCATCGACAGACGGGGCGGTCTGAGCCATCGCAACAGAAAACAGCGAAAAGCTCATTGCTGTCATTACTGCGGAACCGGACACTGCCAGTAGAGTCTTTCGAAGAAAGCTAAATTTTTCAATGCGCATGATTGAAACCCTCCAGCGGGTTTAAGCGAGCTTGACAGTGGTATGCGTCGTCGCGGATTGAATGATGGCTTCGAGCACGGCTGCGTTATGCACCGCATCACCTTCAGGCGTCACAATGGCCTGGTGTTTCGTAATGCAGTCGGCAAAATGTTCAAGTTCTGCGCGCTCAGTACTCACAGCAGGAAAACTGGTCGTGACAGGACGTTGCTTGTTCGTGACGTTCGTGCGATCGATCATGCAGGTGGTGAGCTCCCAGGTATTCAAATGCTCTACATCACCCACCTGGACCCAACCGTTTGAGCCAAATACCTGCATACGCCATGTTTCTGCTGTCGCAATGACCGTGCCCAGATAACCGGTCGAGCCACCCGCGAAATGCAGCAGCATCGAGGTGGTGTCATCCGAGCCAAAGTCTTGCGC
>CAIPID010000142.1 GCA_903865015.1 uncultured beta proteobacterium
CGCCGTATGAGCAAATTGATCAGGCTTCTGCGCGCTTGGACTCCAGATCGGCCAACTCTTTGTATTCTTCAGCGGTCGCAACAAAAGCTTTATAGCCATAATGCTTTTCCGCATATTTCAAAATTTCGGTGGTTGGACTTGCAGGCTTATTTGAGTCATCC
This sequence comes from uncultured beta proteobacterium, assembly GCA_903865015.1. Classification (GTDB taxonomy): domain Bacteria; phylum Pseudomonadota; class Gammaproteobacteria; order Burkholderiales; family Burkholderiaceae_B; genus Zwartia. The sequence goes on from CAIPID010000142.1 coordinate 162, forward strand.
TGCATTTTTTTACCACGCCAGACTGCATAGACTGTCATGACGAAATTGTTCCAATCGTCTTCTGTGGCGTGTTTGACGTCACCATCACAGTAATTTTTCCAGCGTTTTTTCATGCTCATGACATGTTTCCTTACTCAATGACTCAACGGGTATGTTGAAATCTCGCACTGTTTTAGAGCGCGAATCATAGCGTATGAATGCTGGAATTATTATGACAAGTATTATTAGCGCCCCCCTGCGACATCCAGTACCGATCCATGCGTGTAGGACGAGTCGTCAGACGCTAACCACAACACGGCTTTTGCAACCTCCTCGGGTGAGCCCGTGCGACCCATCGGCACCCCTGTCTTGGCAAGCTCATGCATTTTTTCCAGACCACCGCGTGGCGCATGGATTTCTGTATCGATCAGACCTGGACGCACTGCATTGACGCGGATGCCTTCGAGTGCGACTTCTTTGGCGAGTGAGTGATTGAATGCATCCATCGCACCCTTAGATGCACAGTAGACCGTACCGCCCGCTACAGCCGCCATACGCGCTGCAACGGAAGACATATTGATGATGATGCCACCCCGTCCACCATGCGCAGTCGACATGCGTCGTACGGCCTCACGCGAGCAATAAAACGCGCTGAACACGTTGGCCTCAAAAGTCTTAATCAGATTTTCCACATCTAGTTCATCAACGCGATAGCTGGCGAGAATCCCGGCGTTGTTAACAAGCACATCAAGCGTGCCGAGTTTTTCGTCGAGCTCTTTAAACATGCGTGTCACATCGTCTGTATTGCCGGCGTTGCCTTGGATAGCAACCGCGCGGCTACCAGAGGCTTGGATCTGTTTAACAATCTCGAGTGCTGCTTCTTTGCTGTGCTGATAATTCACACCAACGTCGTAACCGGATTTGCCCGCAAGCAAAGCGATCTTCGCACCAATACCGCGACCTGCGCCAGTCACCATCATGATTTTATTCATTAGTATCTCTCTATTTTTTAGTTTTAAAAAAATCCGGATCAGCTTCTACTGTCCGGATATTTTTTATTTAGCATGTATGACTGAAAAAATTAAAACACAAGCGTCTGACCTTCCGTCATAGGAATGATTTTAATATTGCTGCCTTTCATGGCGGCATTGAATTCAGCCAGGGTACCTGGGGTCATAGGGTTTGAGTTGTAGTGCATGGGTACAACAGCTTTTGGTTTGATCCAGGTTTTTAATGCGTAAGCAGCATCCTCGGGACCCATGGTGAAATTACCACCGATAGGAATCAAGACCAGATCAGGTTTGTAGTGCTCGGCGATAAATTTCATATCGCCAAACAATCCGGTGTCACCCATATGCCAGATTTTGTAGCCATTTTCCAGCTCAATGATGAATCCGATTGCTTCGCCTGCAGCATGCGACTCGGGTTTATTGGTGGTGGCGTTGGGTAGGACCAGCAAGGATGAGTGCTCAGCCTGTACCGCAGTGACTTTAATGCCTGGCAATGGTTTGACTGCACCAGTCTTGTTAAAGCGATGGCCGAGCTCTGGTGGTAGCGCGCCCAGCAGGGTCAGAGGTGTGACCATGTCAGCAGGACCATACAGTTTGGTTTGGTTGATCTTTGCAAGCTCTGTCGCATCACCGAGGTGATCCTGGTGTGCATGTGAAACCAGTAAGAGATCAATCTTACCAACCGAGGCTAGGTCCGCTTTGTAATTGGCAGGTGCTTTGGGGCCACCGGTGATCCATGGATCGACAACGATGAGTTTGCCACCAGGTGTCATGATGCGAAAGCCAGCCTGACCAAGCCATTGCATTTCTAGTTTTGGTTTGGCGACTGGCGCGGTTGCTGCTGCAGGGGCTGCTGGTGCAGCGGTCTGGGCTTGGGTATTATTGACACAAAGCGCAGCCATAGACGTCATGGCAACTGCAGCAAAACTGTGCTTAAAACGGTGAGCGATTTTCATCTGTGTTCCTTGGGGCGGCTGGATGCCGCATTAGCGAGCGTTAATACGATTGATGACATCTGCTGTCAGGACGTGGCGACGGATTTTGCCGGTCGGGGTAAAGGGTAGTTCATCATACAACTCAATCATTTCGGGCAATTTGTAATCTGCAACCTGACCTTTTAGCATCTTCACAACTTCGTCTAGCGTTAATTTTGCTCCGGGTTTGAGTACAACGCAAAGACAATTTTTTTCACCCAGCCTGACATCGTTCACGCCCACTATTGCTGCATGCAGAATCGAAGGGTGGGCATAAAGGAATTCTTCAATTTCTCTCGGAAAGTATTTCTTTCCGCCTCGGTTGATCATCTCTTTACGACGCCCGAC
>CAIPID010000143.1 GCA_903865015.1 uncultured beta proteobacterium
TAGTTCGGGATTGTTCCAGCACGGCTCACCATCTCGCCGCCAGTACGCCGACAGAGACCAGCGCGGCAACTGCTCGCCCGGATACCATTTGCCCTGACCAAAGTGCAAAAACCCGCCCTTGGCATAACGATCCTGCAACTTTCCCAGCAACTCGCATCCCAGCCCGCGCTTGGTTGGGCCCATCGCTTCGGTATTCCATTCATCGCCGTCACGATCGAGGGCCGATACAAAAGTAGGCTCACCACCCATCGTCAATCGCACGTCTTGTGCGATCAACTTCGCATCGACCTCATGACCGAGCTGCTCAATCGCTTTCCACTGTGCCTCTTCGTAGGGCTTAGTGACGCGTGGCGATTCATGCACACGGGTGACACCCATTTGGTGCATAAACTCGACTTTGCACTCATCCAGTGCGCCATCAATAGGTGCGGCCGATGATGGCTCTGGAGTACAGGCAATGGGTATATGCCCCTCGCCCGCAAGCAATCCCGAGGTCGCGTCAAGCCCAACCCAACCAGCGCCAGGCAAAAAGACCTCACACCACGCGTGCAGATCCGTAAAGTCGCTCTCGGCGCCTGTGGGTCCATCGACAGCCTCAACATCAGGCTTAAGTTGCACCAGATAACCAGATACAAACCTTGCCGCCAAGCCATACTGACGAAATGCATGAACAAGCAACCAGGCCGAATCGCGGCAAGACCCAGAGCCAAGCTCGAGGGTTTCTTCTGGCGACTGGACACCAGGCTCCATGCGAATCGTGTAACTCACCGCACGATGCACGCGACTATTGACCTCAACCAGGAAATCAATACTGCGGCGCTTGCGCTTAGGGATGTTCTTTAACAGCGTAGTCAGCTTGGGGCCCGGCTCTATCGTGCGCAAATACGGAGCTAAATCAGCCGCCAGTTCAGGCACGTACTTGAACGGGAACTGCTCTGCATACGGCTCGAGGAAAAAATCAAACGGGTTATAGACAGCCATCTCGGCCACCAGGTCAACGGCAACCTGAAACTCACGCGTTTTCTCAGGGAAAACAACCCGTGCGAGATAGTTTGAAAAAGGATCTTGCTGCCAATTCAGGAAATGGTCCTGAGGCGTTACACGCAGCGCATAAGAAATAATGCGGGTACGACAGTGTGGCGCTGGTCTCAAGCGGATCACCTGGGGTCCCAGATTGATCAACTGATCGTAGCGATAAGTTGTAACGTGATGAAGTGCAACGTGAATGGCCATGATTTCCTTAAAGCAATATCTATGCCAGAATGAAGCCTATACGCTAAGTGTGGCATAGATATTGCTTTATCCATAGATATTGATTTTGAACAACATTAGTCATGCAGCTTTATGCGCGCAAGCGCATCTTGCTTTCGATTAGATGAAGTGTCGGGTGGTCTCATGCAACAAACAATGCAGAACATTGCTTTTGATGAAATGGTGGATGGCAGTGAATTCAGTCCGATTCACGGACAGGATCCAACGCTCAATCCACGCGCCCACTATCAGGGGTTTGCGCAATGGCTAGCGCAACAGCCCGAGCAGACGCTCAAAGCTAGACGTGAAGAAGCCGAGTTGATATTCAGGCGTGTCGGCATTACGTTTGCCGTGTATGGCGACACCGACGGCACAGAGCGCACCATCCCTTTTGACATTGTTCCAAGAATTTTTCCCGCCCACGAATGGGAAGTTCTTTCGCGTGGGTTGAAACAGCGTGTTCAAGCGCTGAATATGTTTTTGCATGATGTTTATCATGATCAACATATTCTGAAAGCAGGCATCGTGCCGCGCGAGCAAGTTATCAATAACGCCCAGTATCGTCCCCAAATGCAAGGCGTCGATGTGCCGCTTGATATTTACGCGCACATCGCCGGGATAGATATCGTGCGCGCCAACCATGGCGAAGACAAAGGCGCATTCTTTGTGCTCGAAGACAATTTGCGCGTGCCGTCCGGCGTGTCTTACATGCTTGAAAATCGCAAGATGATGATGCGGCTTTTCCCAGAGCTTTTTGCCAACCATCGTGTCGAGCCTGTTGCACACTATCCGGACTTATTACTTGAGTCATTACGTCATGCGGCCCCTGCGTCAGCGGGTCAACCTAATGTCGTTGTGCTGACGCCTGGCATGTACAACTCAGCCTATTTTGAGCACGCATTTCTTGCCCAGCAAATGGGGGTTGAACTGGTCGAAGGAAAAGACCTGTTTGTGCAAGACGATTTCCTGTTCATGCGCACCACACAAGGCCCGCGCCGCATCGACGTCATTTACCGTCGTGTCGATGATGACTTTCTGGATCCGGAGGTTTTTCGTGATGATTCCACGTTGGGCGCAAAAGGATTACTGCGCGCCTATCGGGCTGGCAACGTTGCGATCTGCAATGCGATTGGCACAGGTGTTGCAGATGACAAGTCGATCTATCCCTATGTGCCGGACATGATCCGTTTTTACCTGAGCGAAGAGCCACTGATCGCCAACGTACCGACCTACATGTGCCGCAAGCCAGACGAGCTGGACCATGTGATTCAGAACATGGAAAAACTGGTTGTCAAAGAAGTGCACGGTGCGGGTGGCTACGGCATGCTGGTTGGTCCTGCTTCGACCAAAGCGGAAGTCGAATCATTCAAAGCACGCGTGCTGGCAAACCCGAGCAACTATATTGCACAGCCAACCCTTGCGTTATCGACCTGTCCAACCTATGTCGACTCCGGGATTGCGCCGCGCCACATCGACCTGCGCCCATTTGTATTGTCCGGTCAACACGTACGGATGGTGCCGGGCGGTCTCACCCGCGTCGCACTGAAAGAAGGCTCTTTGGTCGTGAACTCATCGCAAGGCGGTGGCACCAAAGACACCTGGATCCTCGAAAACTAAGGCGCATCTCATGCTTTCAAGAACGGCAGATCATTTGTACTGGATGGCGCGCTACACAGAGCGCGCAGAGAACACCGCGCGCATGCTGGACGTGAATTACCAGATGTCGCTGCTCCCTCAGTCGGAAAAAACGATCGAGAGTGGCTGGCGCGCGCTGCTCGAAATTTCCGAACTCACGCAGGCCTACAACAGCAAACACGACAATGCCGCTCCCTCCACGGTTATAGGCTTTATGGCACGCGACATGGATAACGCCTCGTCCATCATGCGATGCTTACAAGCCGCGCGCGAAAACGCGCGAGCGGTGCGTGGTTCGATTACCACCGAGCTCTGGGAAACCATCAATACGACTTGGCTCGAAGCACAACGCATGATTGTCAATAGCCGCGTCGAGAACGCGCCTGCCGAGTTTTTTGAGTGGGTGAAGTTTCGCTCACATCTGACGCGAGGTGTGCATGCTGGCACCATGATGCGCGGCGAGGTCTATGACTTTATTCAACTCGGCTCTTTCCTCGAGCGTGCGGACAATACAGCGCGGTTGTTGGACGTGAAATTTCTCGCTGCAGCAGAATCTCACGACGAGGCATCGGACCCGGTTGATGAGTTTTATTACTGGGCGGCCATTTTGCGGTCCGTTTCCGCCTTTGAAAGCTATCGCAAAGTCTATCGCGATGTCATTACGCCTGAACGTATTGCGCAATTACTTATTTTGAATCTGAGTATGCCGCGCTCACTCGCAGCTTGCGTGCAAGAAGTTGTCAAAAGACTGGGGCGTGTACGCAACGCACAGTCCGCCGATACGCAAATGGCGACACTGAATTTATTTACTGAACTACGCGATACAACAATCGAAGAGGTACTTGAGAAAGGATTGCACGTTTTCCTGACAGAGTTTTTAAGTCGCATCAACGACATTGGCGCGGGGATCAGTCAGGACTTCCTCTTGCCGCTGGAGGTTGCAGCCTGATCGCGAGTCTCCCACACCCGTGGCGACAAAACAAAAACCCCCTTAAAACCAGATAGTGGGTTAAACTGTTGCCACGGCACAACGTTCCAGTCCTCGTGCCTCGATAAGCCCCAACTCTGTGGGCGCTCGCCTCCAAGGCGTTTTTTACTCCCAGTTCGTCTGCCCCGATTGGAGCCTGCTTAATTTGCTGGCCGGCACGACGATGGAGCACTTCTTTTGTCTTCTTCTGTTACTTTTGCTGACCTCGGGTTGGCCGATCCCCTTTTGCGCGCGTTGACCGACTCTGGTTATACCGCCCCCACGCCTATTCAAGCCCAGGCCATTCCGCGCGTACTCGCCGGTGGTGACTTGCTGGCCGCAGCACAAACCGGCACAGGAAAAACCGCCGGCTTCACCTTGCCTATCCTGCACATGCTCCTGGCAAAACCACTTGCAGAACGCAAGCCTGGTCGCCCGCGCGTGCTGATCCTGACTCCGACGCGTGAGCTCACCGCTCAGGTTGAGGAATCCGTCAAAACATACGGTCAACACACGAAAATTTCGTCGCTGGTGATTTTTGGTGGCGTCAATATCAACCCCCAAACCAATGCCCTGCGCAAACCCATCGATATTCTGGTGGCCACGCCAGGTCGTCTGCTGGATCACTGCCAGCAACGTAACGTCGATTTGTCAGGCGTTGAAATTCTGGTCCTCGACGAAGCCGATCGCATGCTCGACATGGGATTTATTCGCGACATTCGTAAAATTCTGGCCCTGCTCCCACGTCAGCGTCAAAACCTGCTTTTCTCAGCCACCTTCTCAGATGAGATTCGTGAGCTGTCCAAAGGCGTGCTGGTCAATGCCAGCGAGGTTTCTGTCGCTGCGCGCAACACGACCGCCGAGCGCGTCGACCAAACCGTTCACATTGTTGATCAAGCGCACAAACGCGATATCCTGAGTCACATTATTCGTGAAAGCGGCTGGCATCAAGTACTGGTTTTTACGCGCACGAAACACGGTGCAAATCGTCTAGCAGAAAAGCTTGTTAAAGACGGCCTGTCTGCCGCTGCGATTCATGGCAACAAGAGCCAGGCAGCACGTACTCGTGCACTGGCTGAATTCAAAACCGGCAAAATTGCTGTATTGGTCGCAACCGATATCGCAGCGCGTGGCATCGATATCGACCAACTGCCGCAAGTTGTGAACTTTGAATTGCCAAACGTACCCGAAGACTACGTGCACCGTATCGGCCGTACCGGTCGCGCAGGTGCAGCAGGCTCTGCTGTATCTCTGGTCGATGCAAGCGAGATCAAATACCTCAAAGCCATCGAGCGCGTGATAAAAAAACAGATCCCTCAGCTGCCAGCCCCAACAGGCTGGACTGCTTCACCCGCATCCTCACATGGTGCAGATGATGATGCACGTGCAGCGGGTTTCCGCGATGGTCAACGTCGCGGTCAGCCTCAACGTCCAGCGCGTCCTTCAGGTGCGGCAGGCAGCGGACGTCCTGGCACAGGTCGTTCGGGCCCAGGAGCAGGTCGCAGCGGTGCGCCAGCAGGTCAGGCGCCACGTCGTGACGGCCAGTCCAGCGGTCGTCCTGGTGCGCATGGTGGTTCACATGCGGGTGCCGGTCCGGTCCGTAGCGGCACAGGTTCACCTGGCGCTGCAGCCAACCGCGGTGACAGCCGTAGCGGCCCACGCCCTGCTTCACGTCCCGGCGCAGGTGCCGGCACTGGATCACCCAGCGCCAATCGCCCACGTCGTCCAGCTCTTCTTTCCAAGTAACTTGTCCGACAACAGGCTGGCTCGTCCAGCCTGTAAAATCTGCCACCATGAGTATCTCAACTGAAGTCGCGCGACGCAGAACGTTCGCCATTATTTCTCACCCTGACGCGGGCAAAACCACCCTCACGGAAAAGCTCTTGCTTTTCGCGGGTGCGATTCAGATCGCCGGTAGCGTCAAGGCCCGCAAGGCCTCGCGCCATGCCTCCTCCGACTGGATGGAAATCGAAAAACAACGGGGTATTTCAGTCGCGTCATCCGTGATGCAAATGGAATACCGTGATTGCGTGATCAATCTGCTCGACACCCCTGGCCACCAGGACTTCTCAGAAGACACCTACCGTGTGCTGACGGCTGTCGATGCCGCCCTGATGGTGATTGATGCGGCCAACGGTGTCGAGCCGCAAACCATCCGTTTGCTGCAGGTCTGCCGTGCGCGCAATACTCCCATCATTACCTTTATCAACAAGATGGATCGCGAAGTCCGCGAGCCGCTTGAGTTGCTTTCAGAAATCGAATCCCATATCGGCATGGATGCCGTGCCATTTTCCTGGCCTGTTGGCATGGGTAAAGGTTTCGGCGGTGTGTTCGATATTCACCGTGACAGAATGCGACTGTTTCGTCCCGGCCAGGAACGTCGCGACGACAGCAAAGACGACTTTATCGATGGTCTGGACAATCCAGAAATCGAAAAGCGCTTTCCCGATGCTTTTAAACAAGCCAAAGGTGAAATAGAGCTGATACAGGCCGCTGCGCCAGAATTTAATCGCGAACAATTTTTAGCGGGTAAACAAACACCCGTATTTTTCGGTTCAGCCATCAACAACTTTGGTGTCCAGGAAGTACTCGACGCGCTCGTCGACGAGGCGCCACCACCAGGTTCGCGCCAGGCACTAGAGCGCATGGTCAATCCCGATGAGCCAAAATTCACCGGTGTTGTATTCAAAGTCCAGGCCAATA
>CAIPID010000144.1 GCA_903865015.1 uncultured beta proteobacterium
CCTTGCTCGACCACCATTCCATCCTCCAGCACAAGAATATGATCCGCCTGCATCACTGTGGAAAGTCGGTGTGCGATGGTTAAGGAGGTTCTGCCGGGCAAGACCACGTCCAGCGCCATCTGCACTTCACGCTCTGATTCGGCATCAAGCGCGCTGGTGGCCTCGTCCAACAACAAAATAGGTGGGTTTTTCAAGATCGCGCGTGCGATGGAAATCCGTTGTTTTTGCCCGCCCGATAACCGCACGCCACGCTCGCCCAAGAAACTATCGTAGCCCTGCGGCAAAGCAGTGATAAAGCCATTTGCGTGGGCCGTGTGTGCAGCGGCGATGACCTCCTCGTCGCTTGCATCGAGTCTGCCGTAGCGGATGTTTTCCATGGCGCTCGCCGCAAAGATCACAGGCTCTTGCGGGACAATCCCGATGTTGTTGCGCAGATCGCTGACAGGCCACTCGGTAATGTCTCGACCAAAGACCTCGATCTGCCCTGAGGATGGTTGATAAAAACGCAATAACAATGAAAATAAAGTACTTTTGCCCGCACCTGAGGTACCGACTAAGGCATAGCGCGCACCTTGCGGGACGACAAAACTTACGTGATTCATCGCCAAAGAGTCAGGGCGTGAGGGATAGGCAAAGGTGACGTCTTTCAATACTAAGGCGTCTGTACGCTCCAGATGTATAGACGGTTGAATCTGTTGATTTGTAATGCTTTCAACCAAAGCAGGCTCTGCCTGCATCAACTCAACCAACCTCTCCATCGCACCCGCAGCACGCTGCAAATCCCCCCAAGTCTCGGACAGAGCACCAATAGAGCCAGCAATAAACACGGCATAGAGCACAAACTGCGTGAGCTCGCCCAAGGATATTGCACCCGCCGTGACTTGCCGCGCACCCATCCACAAGACAAACACGATCACCGCAAAGGTCATCACAATCGCCACGGCCGTCAGCATTGACCGCGCTGCAATACGTTTTTTTGCTTCAGTAAAAGCTTTTTCTACGGCGGTATCAAAACGCTTTTGCTCATATGACTCACGTACAAAAGCTTGCACTGTGGTGACGGCGTTTAACACCTCGCCTGCCAGCGCACTGGTATCAGCGACTTTGTCTTGACTGGCGCGCGACATTTTGCGGACGCGACGGCTCATCGCCCAAAGCGGCAGCACGATCAACAACAGTAATACGATCATGACGCCAGCGAGCCAGGCGCTGGTGATCAGCATCATCGTGATCCCACCGATCAGCATCAGCAGGCTACGTAAGGCCATCGAGATGCTGGTACCTACTAGCGTCTGGACCAGGGTCGTATCGCTTGTGAGCCGCGACAGCACCTCACCAGTTTGCAGCGTCTCAAAATAAACCGGGCTCTGACGTAAAACGTTTTGAAACACGCGCTCGCGAATGTCGGCCACAACACGCTCACCGAGCCAGGACATCATATAAAAGCGACTCGCCGTAAAGACGGCCAAGGCTACCGCGATCAACAGCAAGTAAATAAACTTGGTATTGATGGCATCACTGGTAATCCCGGTATCCACCAGCCCCCGAAAACCAAGCGGCACCGCAAGCGTGGCCGCCGCTGCCAAAACCAAAAACAGCGCTGCGAATATCCATTGCGTCCTGTAACGGTAGAGGACCCGATACTCCCGTAACCAAAAAACAAGACTACTTAGTTTTGCTGTCATATTGACTCAGTCTGAATAAATTGTGATTACAACCCTACAACGCCACTGGCGCCCCATAGCCCGTGAGCTCTAAATAACCTTTGCCGAGTAACTTGCCGTTTTCTAACAACTCGACCGCACCCTCATAATAAAAACCGCCGGTACTGGTCTGCGCATCAACCTCCTGATCTGACATCAAGGGTCGCAAGGTCCACGTCCGATCGCCAACGCGCAACTCAAAACGCTCTGGATAGGTAAATAGCGAGCGAGGTGAGCGCCATTGACCGAAAGGCTGCCAACGCACATCTTGACGACTCTCGATGCGCTGACCTTGAGCATCGCGCCAATCCCATTCACTAAACAAGGCGGCTCCCGCAGCATCGCGCATACGAAACGCCATCAGACTGCTGCCATCCAAAAGATTAATACCGATCCAGTCCCAACCCACTGCACCCTGCATCAGCAGACTACTTGACCACTCATGATCAAACCACGCCGACCCGGAGAGGTTGAGTAACCTCTCATCTCTCCCGCGATGATCAACAGCATTTTTTAAGCTGACTTGTGCTGAGACTTTCAGCTGCGGACGGCTGTAGTAGTAGCTTGCAAAACGTGCTTCAGGCCCTTTCGTGGAATAGCCTTCCTCACCGCGCAGCACAGGTGCTTGTGTTGGGATCGCTACAAGCTCCAGCGTAAATTTATCGGCCAGGATCGATACTTTGTAATGATCCTCAACCGTGCGCTGCAAGCTCCAGCCTGCAAGCTCAACCCCGGTATCTGTAATACTAAATGCAGCACCCGCAGGTCCCGCGCGACCAGCCACCTCTGCATGTCGCAACTGTCCCTCTGCCGGCAACGCCAAGGCCGCATGGGCAAACAGTAACTGACGCGGTGCAAAACGACTCGGATTGCTGTCGGGATGTAGCGTGCGGCTTCTGAAAAATGTGACTTGAAAGCCTATCCTTTCTGCAGCCTCGCCTAGCCAACCCGTCATGTACCACCACTCGGTGCGATAGTCTGGATGCGCACCAAAATCACGCGGGAAAACTAAGGGGCGCGGGAAAACTTCCGGATATACACCCTCAGCCTCAGCTGACCATGCGGGCAAAGTCGGCAAAGAGGACAAAGTCGGTACCGTCGTCAACAACAGAAAGCGTTTAAGCCACAGCCTGCGATAAGTGCTCTGCATCACCAGTCCTCCCGCAACGATAAGGCCAAGCGATCAGCGTTCAAATTTCTCTTGGCGGCCCAGACCGCAGCAAACATCCCCAACAGCACTGTAAACAAGATCATCACCACGATGGCGACCGCAGGGATGCTTGTCTGCATGGTCCAATGAAACGATTGAGGATTGACCCGATGAATCAGCACCTGACTCATCAATAAACCGAGCACCGTCCCCCAGCATGCAGCGAGTGCGAGCAACAATCCTGACTCATAGGTCATCCATTGCGTGAGTTGTGTTGAGGACTGGCCTAATTGCTGCACTAAGGCAAACTCCTTTTGTCTTAACAAGGCCTGTCCCGCAAAACCCGCCGCAACGGTAAACAGTGCAACCAGCATTGCTGCGATTTCCAGTGCATAGGTCATCGCAAAACTGCGATCAAAAATCGTCAGCGACAGTGCGCGTAAATCCGTTGCGCTGCGGAACTCAATCGTCTTAAACAAAGGGAATTGCGTACGTAAGCGATCCAGCACGACCGAGGCACTCGCCTCAGGCGCGAGCCACAGCGCAATATCTGTACGGCGTCGATCTTGCGTCAGTGCCTGATAGGTCGCAATATCCATCATGACCGAACCATGCTGGCGACCGTAATCACGAAATACACCTGCCACCCAAACCGAGAGGTCCTCACCGTCGACACCTTTGATGGGGAGCGTATGAATTTCACCGGGCTTAAAGTTATACAAATCCCGCAGCGCCTCCGAGACATACACCTCTGGCAACAGAGGCTTTGCCGACTTCGGTTGCGCGGCTAAATCACCTGTTAACGGCAACACATGCGCGACACGCTCTACGGGGATCGACCGCGCGATCAACATGACCTCTGGTTGATCGGGACGAAACAGGATTTTCTGTTGCAGGGTGAATTCCAGACGCGAGACACCAGGTACCGCGGCTATCGCTTGAATCAAACCAGGATCCTCGATCAGTGCCTGATTTAATTCAGAACGACTCAAACTCCCATACAGATCTGCAGGCAAGACTTTATCTAACCACTGCGTCACCGAATCCCGAAAACTCGCCACCATCACGACCATCGCAACGGTCAGTGCCAACGCTGCAACCACCCCAGCAATCAGCCCCGCCGCACTCGCGGGTGCTTGCGCCAGACGCCACACGGCGAGGGTAAAGGACGGTGAGCTGGCGTTCGTCTCTCCGCCCAGAAACGACCGTGCCATCCAGGAAAAGAATTGATTGACCAGCGAAGGCATCAACGCCAACCCAGCAAACAATAAAAAGGCGATCGACAAATATGCAGCAATGGGCAAGCCATCCACAGGAGGTAAGAGCGTCAACACCACACTGATTAAGCCTAAGCCGACCGCAACGCGCGCATTTAAAACAGGCTTGAGCATACGCTCGGTCACACCTGCTCGCAGCTGCAATACTGGTGAGCCCGCGGTTGCCGCCCGCGCAGGAAAATAACCCGCGACGACACCCACCGCTAAGGACAACACCCAAAATCCAACCAATACCGGAGTATCAATATCCAGTGATGGGATAGTCGTTGAAAAATAACCCGCCCCCATATCACCCCCCATCACACGTAACAAGACAGAGGCCAGACCTAAACCCAAACCAATCCCAAGCAGACCACCGAGCGCAGCAACCAGCAGCGCTTGCGTCAGCACCAGGCCAAACACCCACAGACGACCCGCACCGAGTACGCTTAAGAGCGCGAGTTGAGATTGCTGGCGCAACACAGAAAAACTAATCGTCGTAAACACCAGAAAGGCGCCGGTAAATAAAGCAACCAGCGCGAGGACACTTAAGTTCACGCGATACGCACGCGATAAATTAGACATCCTTCGATCACGATCCTCTGCGGTGACGAGCTTGAGACCGAGGTTGGAGTTTTCTAATGCGGTGGCGAGATCTTTGAGGCTACGCCCCTCACTAAGTTGAATATCCAAGCGACTAAGCTGACCAAGCCCATCCAGGCGCCACTGCGCGACACCCAAATCCATTACTGCAAGGCTCTGCCCTGTTGCGCCTGGAACTAAACCGGCCACCTTAAAGCTTATTTTTTTACCACCGAGCGCAAGTAGCAGGTCATCGCCCACCGCTAGATTGAGCTCTTTTAATGCCGTAGCCGAGAGGAAGATCGCATCCTGAGCAAACATACTCAACCGCTGATCTTCCGAAACAATAGGCAACAATGCAGAGGTCACACGACCTGCTTGAAAAATATCCAGCCCCAGTACCCGCACAGGCAATGTCGCACGCTCAAGCACTGGACTGACCGCGCGAATGCCGAGCTGCTTTTGGCGGGAGACCACCTCATCAAATAACGTATCTGGAAAATCGCCTGAGGACGAGACTAATTGCGCGGAAGCCTGACCGTTCACTGTGTCGAGTGCGCGACCAAATTCACTCAAGGCAGAACGATTGACCGTATGGATCGCCACGGCCAAACCAATACCCAGCGACACCGTGAGCCCGGCAATCAACCAGCGACCCGGTTGTGCCCTAAAAGCAGAGATGAGGAGCCAGTAGAACAGCATTAACCGGTCAGCACAAACGTGCGGTCAAGCCTCGCGGCCGCCTCAGCTGAATGTGTCACCATGATCAGCGACGCCCCCTGCTCACGACAAGTGTTGCAAAGGAGATTGAGCGCCTTGTTGGCGATCTCAGGATCCAGGTTTCCGGTTGGTTCATCGGCCAAGACGACAGCTGGCTGGTGCACCAGCGCACGCGCAAGCGCCACGCGTTGCTGCTCACCACCAGATAAAACAGAAGGAAAGGATTGCGCAACCTCAGTCAACGTTAGTAAGTCGAGCAAACGCTCCGCACGCGCCTTAGCCTGTGAGAAATCCAGACCCGCTAACAAACAGGGCACCATCACGTTTTGCAGGGCATTGAGATGCGGCATTAAGTGAAACGCCTGGAACACAAAACCAAAGGTCGAACGTCTGAGCGCCAAGCGCTCACTATTACTCATAACGGCCAGATCTTTGCCTTGGAAAAGTACACTCCCTTCGTCCGGCTGATCGAGACCCGCCAGCAGATTTAACAGAGAGGATTTGCCTACGCCAGAGGCACCACAAAGAGCGAGTTGCTCACCCGGCGCAACAGAGATTTCCAAATGCCGAAATAGCCAGCGTTCGGACGAGACCCGTTTAGACAGGCCCTCGGCTTGGAGTAAAGAGGTCTGATTCAAAAGCATGGATTGATCTTAACATTACGGGTTTTGAGCGATAGGTCATGCTTTAATCAAACACAAGTCATTAACAACCTCTTAGCCCAAACAGGAAAGCAACCATGTCCGTATCCCTCTACACAGCAACTGTCCCCGTATTCAAAC
>CAIPID010000145.1 GCA_903865015.1 uncultured beta proteobacterium
ACAGGTGTTTTCAGAATATAAAAATTCACACCATCCTCTGAGCAATCCGGGGTGGTGAGTGAGCCTTCATAGCTGTAATAAGCTAAATCTTTTGGCAGGAGCGCTGTCAGATCAAGTTTCGTAGGTAAAGTAACTTTGCCAGTCGTTGCAGGCATATTGTCAAATACCATTTTTAAAGTTGGATTTTCCTGGCCTTCTTTAAAAAACAAACCAATCACCGCAATTTTTCCTGACTCGTTGTCGTCAGGCGAATCACCTGGATTGAGATGGACCAGATGGGCGTTCAAGGGATAACCTTTGCCATCTACTTTTTCTTCGCTGGGTGTATGCAGGTGGAACTGCAAAATTCTGAAATTCGTATCGCCGATATGCGCCTCACCACCATCAGGCAGGTTGACTTGGATGGTGTGTCCGTTGTTTACGATCAGCGCTTTAGACGGCTTGTATTCAGGCTTGATTTTTGCGCTGACTTTGGTAGCCTGCGCGCTCGGGATGTTGATGGGCGACTGCACTTGTCCATACTTACAAACAGCAAACTTAGGACTCAGATCACCCCAGTGCTCAGGTGCGATTTTTCCTTCGTATCCCCACTGCACCTTTCCGTCTGCATAACACGTGAGAGACAGGCTTGCTAAAAATAATCCTAGAACTTTCGAAGCAATCCGCATGATTTTCCTCTGACTCATAGGGTTGGTGACTGTTTTGATCATACCGTTCAATTCAGATGTTGAGTAGTTCAAATATTGAAGAGTTAAGTTGAATTTGCTTAAAGAAAAAAAATACTCCAATTTTCTGAACGATAGAAAATTGGAGCATATTGACTGCTGAGAATGTAAAGGACGCAATGACTACAGAGGTGCAAATCCCAGTTCCTGACGGAAACGGTTTTTCACGTACACACCGTCGCGTGATGGCAATGCGCGTGGCAAGTCATCGGCTTTCACAAACACTTGAGCAAAAGTGACTCCCGCACGTTTGTGAATGCTGTCTGTGACTTTGGCTACATCCTTTGCATCATGTATTTCAAAGGAATTTGTAATGCCGCAGGCGCGTGCAACAGCTGAAAAACTTGTGCCCAGGCTAGTGTGGCTGCGCTGCATGCCAGTCTCACCAAAGTGGCCGTTATCCAGCACCACGATAGTCAGGTTTTTCGGTTGCTGCGCATTGATAGTGGCTAGTCCGCCGATGCCCATGAGTTGCTCACCGTCACCAGTCACAACGACAACCTGTTTTTCCGGTTGTGCGAGCGCTAGGCCTAGACCAATCAGGGCCGCACCGCCCATCGCGCCCCAGAGGTAAAAGTTTTTATTACGATCGCCAGCAGCAAAAACGTCATAGGTGGGTGAACCCAAACCTGTAACAACGAGTGCGTCAGGAGATTGAGAGAGTAATTCTTTTACAAAGTCACGGCGATTAATGGTCGCAGTTGAGGTATCACGTAATGTCATGTTCGTTCCTTAGTTGCGGATCCATTTCTTGCGGCCAATCAGGCTTTGCGAAAGCAGCACGGCTACTTGCTCGCCACCCTCAAAGGCTGCATCTAGTGCGGCGCTGACGACGTCTTCGACTTCGTCGGCACGCTCGGCGCGCAATACGGTGATACCCATGAGTTCCATTGAGCCTTGCGTGGCTTTGCTCATGGGAACCTGCCAGGGATTGAATTCGGCATATTCGCCGCGCATCGTCACCAGGCTCAGGAAAGGAAACCGGCAGCTTTGCAGCAAGGACATCATGTTGATACAGTTGCCCACGCCGCTACTTTGCATGAGAAGTGCGGAACGTACGCCACCGAGCCAGGCGCCACTGGCAACCGCCACGCCTTCTTCTTCAGTAGTCAGGACGATGCCGCGCATCTCCGGATCCGCGTGCACGCGTCTGATCACGTGAGCGTGACCTGCATCGGGTACGTAGGAGACTTGACGGATATTGCCTTGCTTGAGAACGTTGAAAATGTCTTCTTGCCAGGGTGAGTGGGGCTGCTCTTCGCTCATGGTTAACGCTCGGGTAGTTGGTTAAGCATCCATCATATTTTGTAATATGAGCGAATGTAAAATAAATAATAGTGATGGATAGCATCAGTTTATTTGCTAGTTAAGATGCCTTTCATAGCAACCCGCTAATCTGAAGAGCCGGTCGCGTTTAAGCATGGTGACGACTGATTCTGGCTGGCGCCTGCCCGAGGCAAACAGTTCATCGAGTGTGCGCTTAATGTGCTCGGTGAGCACTGCTTGATGCGTTGGCCACCAAAGCGACAAGAGCCGGTCGGGGTCTGTCAACCCAAGTCCCTGTTTGCGCAGCTCCGAACGACTGAAATCCTTGATATTCCATGTCAGCACGCTCACAGGTCCCGAGACCGTACGTGAAACGGCTGCAATGCCTGCCGCGGCAACGTGTTTGTCTTTGCGATCGGTGTGCCGCAATTCTGTTTCAAATTCTGTGACGTCCCCCATGTTGGCCAGCGGGAATTGCTCCTGCATGTTTTGCCATTCCAGAGCGAGCAAAGCAGGCTCAATCGGCCAGAGGCGGGCGGCATTGCGCTGCCATTCATCGCCGATTTTGTCTGTCCAGATTGGGACAAGGACTCCTGCATGCCCCAGGCTGAGCAGCAAGGGGCGCAGCACACCAGACATCATGACGCAGGCGTCAAGTACTAAGCCAGGTGCTTGAGTGACTTGAGCAGAAGGGAGGGCAGGCGTTACCGAATCTTGATGTGTTGACGTCATCCGGTCATTTTAGTGCCAACAACGCGGCACGAACGATCGTCTGGGCATCCACACCAAAATACGCACGCAGTGCCGCGCGGGTGTCGCTGCGTCCAAATCCGTCCGTACCCAGGGTCATGTAACGACGGCTCGCAGGAATGTAAGCACGAACAGATTCAGGAAGTACGCGCACGTAATCGGTGGCGGCGATGATCGGGCCGTGGCTCTTGCTGAGTTGCTCATACAAGAATGGAGTGCCGGGATTTCTTTCATTGTCCAGGCGCGCTTGTTCGCATGCTGCACCATCACGCGCAAGCTCCGACCAACTGGTCACACTGTAGACGCTGACTTCGAATGCCTGTGCAGCCAGCAACTCGGCAGCTTTAATCACCTCTGTCAGAATCGCACCCGAGCCCATGAGCGTGATCGAGGCTTTTGCGTTTTTACCTTTATAGGTATTAAAGAGGTAACAGCCTTTGAGGATGTCCTCGCTGACGCCTGCAGGCAGGGTGGGCTGTGCATAGTTTTCGTTCATGAGCGTGACGTAATAAAACACATCACGTTGCTCGATCATCATATCGCGAATGCCGCGGTCCACAATCACGGCCATTTCGCCTGCAAACGCCGGGTCATAGGCTTTGCAATTAGGAATCGTCGCCGCATGCAGGTGACTCGAGCCATCCTGGTGTTGTAGACCCTCGCCGCCCAGCGTGGTGCGGCCTGAAGTCGCACCGAGTAGGAAACCTCGTGGACGCTGATCGGCTGCGGCCCAGATCTGGTCTCCTACGCGCTGAAATCCAAACATGGAGTAGTAGATGTAGAAAGGCAACATCGCCAGGCCGTGAACGCTGTAGCTGGTCGCGGCAGCGGTCCAGCTCGCGATGGCGCCCGCCTCGGAGATGCCTTCTTCGAGAATCTGACCATCGAGTGCCTCGCGATAGCTGAGCACGGAGCCGATATCCTCTGGCGCATAACGTTGACCCACGCTCGAATAAATACCGACTTGTTTGAATAAGTTGGCCATCCCGAAGGTACGTGCTTCGTCAGCGACGATCGGCACGATGCGTGGTCCCAGTGCAGGATCTTTGAGCAGGTTGCCAAGCATGCGCACAAAGGCCATGGTGGTGCTCATCTCCTTGCCCTCGGCATTCAGGGCAAAGGCGCTGTATTGCTCGACTGCAGGCACGGCTACGGTTTCGCATTCTGTGTCGCGCTTAGGCAAATATCCACCCAGCGCCTGACGGTGCGCGAGCAGATATTTCATCTCGACACTGTCAGCGGCGGGCTTGTAAAAAGCCAGACCTGTTGCCTCTTCATCACTTAAGGGGAGATTGAATCGATTGCGGAATTCGATCAGATCCTCGCCATCGAATTTTTTATGGCTATGTGTAGTCATTTTGCCTTGACCGGCACTACCCATGCCATAACCTTTTTTGGTTTGCGCGAGAATGACTGTCGGTTGGCCCGAGTGGTTCGCAGCCGCGGCATAGGCAGCATGGATCTTGACCAGATCGTGACCACCGCGTTTGAGGTGATCGATCTGTTCATCCGTCATGCCTTGAGCAAGCCTGGCAAGCTCTTCGTTCTGACCAAAAAAATTGTCGCGATTAAATCGTCCGTCTTTGGCGGCAAAGGTCTGCATCTGTCCGTCAACGGTATTGGCAAACGCGCGTGTCAACGCGCCTGTCAGATCGCGCGCAAACAGACCATCCCAGTCGCTGCCCCAAACCAGTTTGATGACATTCCAGCCTGCGCCAATAAAGAGCTTTTCTAGCTCATCAATGATGCGGCCATTGCCACGCACAGGTCCATCCAGACGCTGCAAATTGCAGTTAACGACCCACACCAAATTATCGAGCCCTTCGCGTGCGGCCAACGTCAGTGCGCTCATAGACTCGGGTTCATCCATCTCCCCATCGCCAAACACACCCCATACTTTGCGATTGGAGCAATCCAGCAAATGACGATGTGTCAGATAGCGCATAAATCGCGCATGATAGATGGAGCTAATCGGACCAATGCCCATCGAGCCAGTCGGGAATTGCCAGAAATCAGGCATCAGCCAGGGGTGGGGGTAGCTCGAAAGCCCACGTGCACCGTCTGCGGTAGCAGTGATCTCTTGCCTGTAATGCAGCAGGTCCGTCTCACTGAGGCGTCCCTCTAAATAGGCGCGTGCGTAGACACCAGGGGCGCTATGAGGCTGGAAGAAAACCAGATCACCACGGTGCTGTCCTGGACCCGTACCCCGGCGTGCCTGAAAGAAATGATTGAAGCCCGTCTCGAACAGATCCGCCGCACTGGCGTAACTGGCGATATGCCCACCTAGCTCACCGTAAGCCTGATTTGCCCGGACCACCATCGCCAGCGCATTCCAGCGCATGATCGAGGCCAGACGTTCTTCGATCGCGAGGTCGCCGGTGAAAACTGGTTGTTGTTCGACAGGAATTGAGTTGATGTAGGGGGTGCTCAGCTCGGGTTGCCAGCCAACCTGATTGGTGCGTGCGGTGCGTACCAGCTCATCGAGCAGGAATTTCGCACGCTCTGGACCCTCTGTCGCGATCACGGTCATTAGGGCTTGTCGCCACTCAGCGGTCTCTTGAGCGTCCGTGTCAGGGGAGGTCTCGCGCCAGCTGTTCAGACGAGGATCGATAGAAGCGTTCATAGCATGCACACATTGAATGGTTATGACAGTATTTTAATGACTAGTGCGCAGCATGAGATGCCTTAATTTAAATGTTAAATGATAATATTTGGAATTAAATGCTGAAATATAAATATAAACAGAATAATGAACTTGGATTTTATTGATTTAAAGATTTTGGCTGAATTGCAGGCTGACGGTGCGCTCTCCAATATAGAGCTGGCGCGCCGCATCCATTTGAGCCCCTCTCCTTGCCTGGCCCGGGTCAGGGCACTTGAAGCTGCGGGCGTGATTGATCGTTATGTTGCGATTGCCAATGCCAAAGCACTTGGCTTAGGTTTAAACGTGTTCATTAGTATCAGTCTGAAAAGTCAGAGCAAAGAGTCACTCGCCCACTTTGAACAGCGCATCAGCGAACACGACGAGGTCATGGAGTGTTACCTCATGACGGGTGATAGTGATTACCTGATTCGTGTAGCGGTTGCTGACATTGCTGCACTCGAAAAATTCATTCTTGAGCAACTCACACCTATCCCGGGTATTGAAAAAATCCGTTCTAGTTTCGCCTTGAAACAAGTTCGCTATAAAACTGCGCTACCCATCCCTGCTCAAACCCACTAAGATTGCCAGATTATTTAGCATGCTTGGTTGAATTTATTTTCCCCCGTACTTACGCACAGGAGCGCACCGTGTTGAAGAGATATTTTCAGTGTTTGTTGTTATCCGTCTCGTGCGCTGTCTGTGCGCCGGTCATTGCGGCATGGCCCGATGATCAGAGCATTGAGCTGGTCGTGGGCTTTGCACCGGGCGGTGGTACGGACCTGATGGCACGGGCTATGGCGCCTTACATGGAAAAAAAGCTCGGTGGACGTGCGCGCATCGTGGTGGTCAATAAGCCAGGTGCCAGTGGTGAGATTTCCAACACATACGTGGCGCGTGCAAAGCCTGATGGCTACACCATTGGTTTTATTAATGTGCCAGGTTTTGTATTTACCCCGATGTACAAAAAGACTGCTTATCAAAATGATGATTTGAGAATCATTGCGCGCGTTGTCGATGATCCAAGCGTGCTGATGGCGCGTAAGGATGCCAAATTTGGAACGTTGCAGGAAATCGTCGCGACCTTGAAAAAAGATCCCGAGTCTTTATCTTTTGCCAACAGCGGGCGGGGTACGAGTGGACATCTGTCTTTACTTAAACTGCAACAAGTTGGCCAGTTTAAAGGCTCTGCGATTGCTTACAAAGGGGCGGGAGAATTTAAAAGCGCCCTGATGGGAGGCCATGTTGATTATGCATTTGCCAGCGTGGGTGAATTTCTTGCCGCCAATAATGAGTCCGTGCGTGCGATCGCCGTGCTGAGCGATAAACGTTTTGATGTACTGGGGCCTGTACCTACAGCGACTGAGCTTGGTTTTAAAGCTTTGATTAGCTCCGAGCGAGGGATCGCCGCCCCAAAGGCGGTGTCTGATGAGATTGCTCTGCGTTTGCAACAGGCTATTAAAGAGACGGTTGAGGATCCCGTTTTCATCGCTGCTGTTAAAAATGACTCCGCCGTATTAGCCTACTTGCCAGGAGCCCAGTGGACCCAGTCGCTGGGCGCTATTCGTGAAATGTTGGTTCCGTTTATCCCCGATATGCAAGATTAAATTTGTCAATACTTATGACTGCAAGTTCTATAACAAGTATTTTTTATGAAAACTGGCACAAAACTTGCATTGCAGTGCAAAATAAGGATTCTTTCCCTGTTGCATTAGAGAACTTTCAAGGAGTTAGTTATGCATAGTAATTACATCAAGTACGGTCTGGCCACACTGGCTGGCGTCGTACTGAGCGGATCCGTGATGGCACAGGATCTGACCGGTACGTTGAAAAAAATCAAAGATACTGGCTCGATCACAATCGGACACCGTGATGCATCCGTTCCTTTTTCGTACTATGACGACAAGCAACAGGTAGTCGGTTACGCGATGGACATCTGCAACTTCGTTGTGGCTGATCTGAAAGCACAGCTCAATCTGCCAAAACTCGAGGTCAAACTCAATCCCGTCACCTCGGCCACCCGTATTCCACTGATCGCTAATGGCACCATAGATCTTGAGTGCGGCTCCACCACTAACAACGCAGAGCGTCAAAAACAGGTTTCGTTTGGATCGACCTACTACCTGACCGCTAGCCGTTATGTATTCAAAAAGTCTTCAGGTATTACTGACATAGCCAGTCTGAAAGGCAAGACCGTTGTATCGACTGCAGGCACGACCAATCTTAAACAGGTCTCTGAGGCAAATACAGCACAAAATCTTGGTCTGACTATTTTGACTGCCAAAGACCATCCAGAGGCGTTTCTGATGGTCGAAACAGGCCGTGCCGCTGCATTCGTCATGGATGATATTTTGCTTGCTGGTTTAGTTGCATCGTCAAAAAATCCAGCTGAATATGCAATTTCAAAAGACGCATTCTCCAAACCCGAGCCATATAGCTTCATGATGGTGCGTGATGACCCAGCATTCAAAAAAGCGGTTGATGCCGCAGTGAGCAAGCTCTACAAATCCCCCGAGATGCAGACTCTGTATTCAAAGTGGTTTGAAAAGCCAATCCCACCTAAAGGTCTGGTCATGAATCAACCCATGACAGCTGAGCTGAAAAAAGCTTTGGCAAATCCTACCGATAATCCAGATCCAGCCAGCTATTAATTGCTAGTCCTCTGGGCGCTGGGACTTGGGGTGTAAGCCCCATGGTCTAGCGCCCAATTCATATTTAAGCGAGTCAGGCATGAAATACAACTGGAACTGGGGCATTCTGTTTGAGGTTTCACCAGAGGGCAAGGGCACTTATCTTGATATGTTGCTTTCAGGCCTGGTCTGGACCTTGACGACGGCTTTTTTTGCCTGGATTGTTGCACTCGTTTTAGGCGTTTGTATCGGTGTCATGCGTACCTTGCCTAGCCGGATTGGTCGTGGCTTTGGCGCATCCTATGTAGAGTTATTTCGAAATATCCCATTGCTTGTTCAGTTGTTTCTCTGGTATTTCGTTATGCCAGAGCTCGTTCCTCAGGAAATGGGTAACTGGCTCAAACAGTTGCCTAATGCCGCTTTCTATACGGCCGTCATCGGTTTGGGCTTGTTCATGTCGGCACGTGTAGCCGAGCAGGTACGTACGGGTATTTTATCCTTGCCGCGTGGCCAGTTTATGGCTGCAACAGCCTTAGGAATGACCACCGCGCAAACCTATCGTTATATCCTGCTGCCGATCGTGTTTCGTGTGATTTTGCCGCCTCTCACTTCAGAGCTACTCAATACAATTAAAAATACCTCTGTCGCACTGACCATTGGTTTGATGGAGCTCACCGCGCGTGCACGTTCTATGCAGGAGTTTTCTTTTCAGGTGTTTGAGGCGTTTACCGTTGCAACCATCCTGTATCTGATCACCAATATGGTGGTGACTATTGCGATGCGCAAACTCGAAAAGTCTGTCGCAGTCCCCGGCTACCTTGGCGCTCCCGCCAATGCGGTTGTTCATTAACTAGGGCCGCGGGGATCTCATCATGTTCAGTAATTTTGATTTTGAAGTCATCAGCAGGACCTGGCCCTATCTGTTTAAAGAAGGGATGAGTTTTACGTTGATGCTGACAGGTTTGTCGGCAGCCTCGGGCATCATCTTAGGGACCTTGATTGCGCTGATGCGTTTATCGCGCTTTACTGTGTTGCAGAAAGTCGCTGCCGGCTATGTGAACCTGATCCGTTCTCTGCCGCTGGTTCTGGTCATTTTCTGGTTTTATTTTCTCCTGCCGTATATCGGACAGTGGATAACCGGTTCAGCGCGCCCGATGGCTGTTGGCGCCTTTATGTCTGCGCTAGTGACCTTTTCTCTCTTTGAGGCCGCCTACTTTTCCGAAATTATGCGTGCGGGTATTCAGGCTGTCCCCAAAGGTCAGACTGGCGCTGCACAGGCACTAGGGATGAAATACCATCAGGTCATGCTCTATGTTGTACTGCCTCAGGCGTTCAGATCAATGACCCCGTTGCTGCTCACACAAGCTATTGTGCTGTTTCAGGATACCTCGCTTGTTTACGTACTCTCAATCACTGACTTTCTTGGTGCTGCGAGCAAAATTGCTCAGCGCGATGGCCGGTTGGTCGAGATGTATCTTTTTGCGGCGGTGGTTTATTTCGTGATCTCTCTGGCCGCCTCGTTGCTCGTCAAGCAACTGCAAAAACGCATTGCAGTGGCTTGATTAACGGCCATCCCAATATAACTATTTTTAATACCGTTCAGATATCCGGAAATTCTCATGACAAATAAAATGATTGAAATCGAAAAAGTGTCTAAATGGTATGGCAATTTTAATGTGCTCAAAAACTGTTCGACACATGTCAATCGTGGCGAAGTCGTGGTTGTATGTGGCCCATCTGGCTCGGGTAAGTCAACCCTGATCAAATGTGTCAATGCACTTGAGCCATTTCAGGAAGGTAAGCTCACCATCAATGGCGTAGCATTGCATGATCCAAAGACCAATCTGCCTAAGTTGCGCAGTCAGGTCGGTATGGTGTTTCAGCACTTTGAGTTATTCCCTCATCTGAGTGTGACTGAAAATCTAACCATTGCTCAGATTAAAGTGCTTGGTCGTAGTCCGGATGAGGCGCTCAAACGTGGCCTCAAAATGCTCGATCGTGTGGGGCTGACGGCGCACAAAGACAAACATCCAGGTCAGTTGTCGGGTGGACAGCAGCAGCGCGTAGCGATTGCCCGCGCGCTGAGCATGGATCCCGTGGTGATGCTGTTTGACGAACCTACCTCGGCGCTTGACCCCGAAATGGTCGGTGAGGTGCTCGATGTCATGGTTGAGCTCGCCCGCGAAGGCATGACGATGATGGTGGTGACACACGAAATGGGCTTTGCCCGCAAAGTCGCCCATCGGGTGGTATTTATGGATCAGGGCGAGATTGTCGAGGATGCAACCAAAGAGCAGTTCTTTAATCAGCCTAAGAGTGATCGGGCGATTCAGTTTCTATCAAAGATTTTGCAGCACTAATTACTCGGCTATTTGGTACTCACCGATTTAATCCGAGCATCGTGCTGTCGTGCATGATTCATTAGGGAGCGATCCGATGAAAGACTACTACGCAGCACGTGCGAAAGAGTATGACAAAATTTATCTCAAACCTGAGCGTCAACAGGATTTGCGAGCAATCGAGGCTTGGTTGCCTGCAAAATACGCGCAACGTTCAATTATTGAGATTGCAGCAGGCACTGGCTACTGGACTCAGTTTTTAATTAAAGTTGCCCAGAGCTTAGTGGCGCTGGATGCGGCTAATGAGACCTTCAATGTTGCACGCAGCAGACTGGGTGACGACGCAGACCAGGTGCGCTGGGTGATTGGCGATGCCTACGAGATTCCTCATCCCGCCTCACCTTACGACGCGGCCTTTGCTGGATTCTGGTTTTCGCATGTGCCGATCGCACGTCAGCGTGAATTTTTGAGTGGTTTAAACCGAGTGTTGAAACCAGGTGCCCAGGTCGTGCTACTCGATAATCTATACGTTGAAGGCAGCAGCACACCTATTTCCGAGCTCGATGCAGAGGGCAATAGCTATCAGGTTCGCGTGCTTTCGGATGGATCTGAGCACTGTGTGCTTAAAAATTTCCCAACGCAGACACGTATGCTTGAGCTCATCGAGGGTATAGGCATCAATCCCGTTTTTACACGCTGGCAATATTTCTGGGCTTTCGAGTACACCGTTTCCTGAATTGGCGCGGAGCTATTCAAGTCTGATTAAATTATTTCTTTGGATTGAATGCGACCAACGCCAGCTTGTTCCATTTGAGCCCAGGCTTTTTGCAGCGAGCCATTCAGATCAATGCCGCGTGAGGCGTCCTCGATAACACGCGCATTAAATCCAAGTTTGCGTGCGTCGAGCGCCGACCAGGCCACACAAAAATCTGTCGCAAGTCCGCAGATATAAACGTTTTTAATGTTTCGCTCTTTCAGGAATCCGGATAGCCCGGTGTATGTCTTGCCATCTGCTTCGATAAATGCGGAGTAGCTATCTACGCCTGAGTGATAGCCCTTGCGCACAATAACTTGTGCATGAGGAATATCAATAGCGCTCGCAATCGCTGCATCAGCTGTACCCTGCACGCAATGCATAGGCCAAAGCACCTGCTCTCCATACGGCAGTGTGACGGTCTCATAAGGCTTTTTGCCTGAATGTTGCGAAGCAAATGAGACGTGATCGCTGGTGTGCCAGTCTTGTGTCAGAACAACGTTTTCGAATTTTTTAGCGAGTGCGTTAATCACCCCAATCGTTTGATCGCCGTTTTGAACAGCGAGCGTGCCGCCCGGCAGGAAACAGTTTTGCAAGTCGATGACGATCAAAGCGTCTTGTGGTCCGGGACGTATTGTCGAGGATGCTTGTGCCAACGCTGAAAATAGCGTGCCTGCGCTAGTCGCTGCAGTTGCTGTGGTCAGTGCGCCGAGGCGCTGAATAAAAATTCTACGTTTCATGAGGTTTTTTCGACTCGAGCGTATAAGTGGCAAGCAACCTCGCCTTGTTTATCTTTAGTCAATACAGGTTTTATCGTTGAACAGCAGGCGAGCAACTGTTTGCAACGCGGGTGAAAAGTGCAGCCCGTCGGTGGATGCAGGGGGTCTGGGAATGATAAACCCAGTCCCATATCCGGAATGCCAAGTCCGGTTTCTGGCGTAAGTACTGAGGCCAGCAATGCCTGTGTGTAGGGGTGTCTGGGGTGTTTGAAAAGCTCCGCTGTTTGCGCAAGCTCAGCAACCTGACCGAGATACATGACTGCTACTTGAGTCGCAATGTGTTCGACGACGGCAAGGTTATGACTGATAAACACATAGGTCAGATTAAATTCTTTGCGTAAATCCATCAGCAGATTCAAGATCTGTGCCTGCACGGATACGTCGAGTGCTGAAGTGGGCTCATCGCAAATCACAATCTCAGGTTGCATGACAAGCGCGCGCGCGATTGCGACGCGTTGACGCTGACCGCCTGATAACTGGCCGGGTGTACTGTCTGCATACCTGGGAGGCAGGCCGACCCGCTCAAGCATATCAATGGCTTTATGGCGTCGCGCTTGTTTACTACCCACGCCATGAATATCGAGCGGGAAAGATACGATCGAGGCAATGCTGCGACGTGGATTAAGCGAGGAGTAGGGATCCTGAAAGACGGGTTGTACACGTCGGGCCAGTTCGCGGCGATCCATCTTGCCGATATCCTGGCCTTCGATCTGGATGCTGCCCTGACTCGGAGGTGTTAACCCCAGCAGCATTTTTGCAAGCGTTGATTTGCCGCAACCCGATTCACCCACGATACCCATGACATCACCGCGATTCACCGTCAGGTCAACGCCATTGACTGCGTGCAGGGTCTGTTTAGCTTTGAATAATCCCGCACTGACAGAAAATGTTCGGTGCAGGTTGTGTGTCTGAATCAATGCGCTCATGCCGCACCTCTCACGCAACGCCACTGCTGCCCACTACTTGAGTGGTGAACAGGGATTTCTTGCTCACAGATCTCTTGGGCGTACTCACAACGGTCACGAAAGGCACAACCTGAGATTTGACCAATCAGCGAGGGCACGACACCGGGGATGGTGCCAAGCTTGCCACCTGGCGCAGTTTTGCCGGGTACGGGTATGCATCGCATGAGGCCGATCGTGTAAGGATGTTGTGGATTGGCAAAGATATCTTGCGCCGAGCCTTCTTCAATGACCTGGCCGGCATACATAACCGCCACGCGGTCAGCGATACGCGCAACGACCCCCAGATCATGGGTAATTAAAACCATCGCAATACCGAGCTCTTGCTGCAGGTCTGCAAGCAATCTGAGGATTTGCGCTTGAATAGTGACGTCTAACGCCGTGCTCGGTTCATCGGCGATCAATAACTGCGGACCGCACATCAGCGCCATTGCGATCATGACGCGTTGACGCAAGCCACCGGACAGCTGATGCGGATATTGTCCGAGTCGTTGCGCGGCCGAGGCAATGCCCACTTTTTCGAGGAGCTCGATGGCGCGTGCTTGTGCTTCTTCTTTAGATGCGGCCTTATGATGACGATAATGCTCAGTCAGTTGGTCGCCGATTGTGTAGGCAGGATTGAGTGCTGTCATCGGCTCCTGAAAAATCATTGCCATACGGTTGCCGCGCAAGGTGTTGATGCGCTTGGCCGAAGCTTGACTGAGATCTTCGTCTAGAAAGGATAGGCTGCGCGTGCTGCGTGTGGCGACCTTGGGTAGTAAGCTCATGATCGAGAGTGAGGTCATGGATTTACCACACCCCGATTCACCTACGATACAAAGCGTCTCGCCGCGTCTGACTTGAAAGGAGACATCACGTACCGCGTGCAAGGGACCTGCGGCGGTTTTGATATCGACACACAGGCCTTGAACATCCAGCACAATCTCTTGATTGCTCATGGTCATGCTCTCTCGTCAGGCGAAAACAACTGATGCAATCCGTCTCCGGCGAGATTGATTGCAAAAATCAATATTGCCAGTGCGGTACCGGGGATGGCGATCAACCAGAACGAAAAGAACATATACGACTTTGCCTCTGAAATCATCAGACCCCAGGAGGGCAGGGGGGGCTGCACACCCAGCCCCAGAAATGAGAGTGCGGCTTCGAGCAGAATCGCGCTCGCCGCCTCAAGTGTTGCGATTACGATCAGCTGAGGCATAACGTTAGGCAGTACCTCGGTCATCAGGATCCGAAAGGTCGACGCACCCGCTGACTGAGCAGCCGATACATACTCCATCGCGCACACTTGTTGCGTTGCGCTGCGCATGACGACTGCGAAACGATCCCATTTGAGCAAACCCAGCACCAGGATCACCACCCAAAGCGAGCTGCCAACAATGGCAACCGTTGCAAGTGCAACCAGAATCACAGGCATGGAGAGTCTGGTGGTCACCAGAAACGAAACAAGCATGTCAGCGCGGCCACCAAAATAGCCTGCCAGCATGCCCATGGTCGTTCCGATTAAGCCAGAGATACAGGCCACAGAAATGCCGATCAGTAACGAGATACGTGCACCATAAAAAAGTCTGGAAAGATAATCCCGGCCAAGCTGATCGGTGCCAAGCGGATGGAGCCAGGTACCTTTTTCAAACCAGACTGGCGGTACGGTGCGATACGCGAGATCCTGAACATACGGATCGAATGGCGAAAAAAGAGGGGCAAATATTGCGATCACGATGATGATCAATAACAGGCCACAGCCGATCGTAAGTGCTTTGTTTTGTTCGATGCGCTGCCAAAGCGTGCGGCGCCTGGAGGTCTGACTACCAACGGGTTTTGGAATATGGGCGGGCGAGTTGTGTGCGGAGCTGGACATGATTCAAGCCACCCGGATGCGAGGGTCAAGCCAGGCGTTGGCGATATCAGCGGCCAAGGTCAGCAAGATATAAATCACCGAGAGTAGCAACACGTTGATTTGTGTCACGGGGAAATCTTTATAGGTAATGCTTTGGTAGGCGAGATAGCCCAGGCCGTCCAGCGCGAAAATTGTTTCAACCACCACTGAGCCACCCAGTAGAAAACCCAATTGCACCGCAGCCAGGGCTACAACTGGAACGATGGCATTACGCAGAGCATGCTTAAAAATAACGGTGATGGGCGATAAGCCTTTAGCGCGTGCGGTACGGATGTAGTCCGCGCCAAGCACTTCAATCATGCCAGCACGGATGAGACGCATAAACGCAGGGGCAACGTAATAGCCAAGCGCGATAGATGGCATGACAAAGTGTTGCCAGGTGCCACTACCCGATACGGGAAGGATGCGCCAGGATATTGAAAACAACATGATCAGGATGAGTGCGAAAAAGAAATTCGGCAAAGCCTGACCCAGTACTGCGATCGCCAGGCACAGTTGGTCGATCCAGCTGTTTTTAAAGATTGCCGCAAGGATCCCCAATGGCACAGAGATCACTAATGCAACGCCCAGCGAGCAGACGGCCAGCAGCAACGTGGTTTCGAGTTTGCTGAAAACCAGAGGCGCTACGGGGGTTTTAAAATAGACCGAGGTACCCAGGTCTCCCCGGATGATTTGCCACAACCAGTCACCGTACTGCACGACCAGGGGGCGGTCAAAGCCATAGGTTTGGCGAATCATCGCGATATCTGCGTCGCTGGCGCCTTCTCCCGCCAAGGCTACAGCTGGGTCGCCGGTGAGATGCAGCAACAGATAGGCGATGATCGAGACGGTCAGCGCCACCATGAGCGCTAACCCTAGCCTTTTAAAGAGATAACCAATCATTTCATGAGACTTTTAACGCCGTGCGTGAAAGACATTATTTCCAGCTCATTTCCCAGAAACGAACCAGTTCGTCCTGGTAAGGCGTGAATTTCACATCCTTGTTTGCAACATAATAGACAGGCAGAGTCCAGAGCGGCACAGCGAGCGCTTTTTCTGAAATCATCACCAGCGCTTTGTTGTAAACCGCCTTGCGTGCGACGGGGTCAATCGTGTGATCACCCTCGTCTAGCAGTTTAATGATTGCCGGGTCGCGCGCGACATCGTCGCTGCCGCCGCCAAAGTAGACGGGGGTAGAGGCCGATGTATCGTTCACCAGGTTTGATCCCCAGGTCTGGTGCGTAATCGATGTTTTGTTTGCGCGTGCCAGATCACGCATGGCGGCATATTGCATAAAACCCAGTTTGGCCTTAATACCAACTGCCTGGAGATAATTGATCATGGCCTCAGTCTGATTCCGTTCGCGGTACGACATCAGATCGACGGAAAAGCCATTTGGAAAGCCTGCTTCAGCGAGTAGCTTTTTAGACAAGGCGGGATCGTATTTGTACACCGGCACGCCATCACTGCTGCAAGCAACTTGCGTGGGGGTGCACATCGAATTAAGGAGCTCGCCACCGCCGACGATATTTTTAAGAATGGATTCGCGATCAATTGCATGTGCAATCGCTTTGCGCACACGGATGTCCTTGAGCTCAGGACTGGGAGTGCCTTCCAGAATATTGAACTGTAAAAATACCATCCGCATGGTGTTGCCACTCTGTACTTGCAAGTGCGGCAATGTTTTTAAATTTTCTGCCTGATCTTTGGGTACGTGCATGATGAAGTCTTCACCGCCCGACATCACCTCAGCCATTTGTGTCTGGCGATCAGAGATAAAGCGGATTTTGACTTTATTAATTGTGGGTTGCTTTTTGGGTGAGTCTTTAAAGTAGTCAGCGTTGCGCTCTAGCGTGACGGATTTACCGGGTATGTTTTCTACGATTTTGTAGGGACCCGAGCCAACAGGTTTTGCGTTCATGCCTGCAGGGCCGACTTCCTGGTAATACTTGGCCGGGTGAATCGCGAGCGTGGTGGCCAGATAGTCAATCGCGGCGGGGAATGGTTCCTTGGCGATGATGCGGACTTTGAATTTGTCGATTTTTTCGACTTTATCAATCCACCGAACGTTTTGCTGTGTAGTTGCTTTGTTTTTAGGATCTGCAACGTAGTTCAGAGTGAACACGACCGAGTCAGCGTCGAACTCTTCGCCGTTGTGAAATTTCACGCCTTCGCGCAATTCAAACTCGAGCGTTTTGTCGTCGATCTGTTTCCAGCTCTTGGCCAGCTGGCCTGAGTATTCGTTTGTGACCGCATCGCGATAGACCAGCGTATCCCAAACGTTGTTGGCGATGATGACGCCAATTCGAACGTTGTTGAAATATGGGTCAATGTTCTCAGGCGCCTGATCATAGGCCATGCCCAGGGTGTTGTTGGCTTTATTGGCTAGTGCAACGGGCGAAATCAGACTCGTCGAAATGACGCACACTGAGAGTGCCAGTAAGGCTTTGATCCGGTGCATGCTCGGAGCATGATACTGAACGTTCTTTTTCATGAGTGTCCTAGTTAGCGATAACGCAGGGCGATTGCTTGTATACCAGTTTGTAACTGTTGCTAAAAATCTTGCTCAGTTTTAGTTCTCTTTTGTCAAAGCAAGTTATATGCCAAATTTATCATTTTAAAAATTTGAATGGTTGGTTTTTCTTCAGTCTACTGGTAAATACTCAAAACCTGTCGCACCCTGCGCGCCATCATGCTATATCTAAGCACTGAGAATTTGAATCACAAGTCGAAACATTTAAAGGCTACGTATGTCGAATGACGCTTTGCAGCAAGCGGTGCAGTTCTCGATCGATCACGAAACAACCTGGGATCGTGATTGCAACGGCAAATGGGGGGTGCATATTTCCGATCCACCTCCGTGGAATCGTTTGTACGGTCCTGTTCACTCGCGCGGCCCTGTGTCAGGGACGATTGTTCAAAACGGTAAAACCCTTGTTTCCTGGGGAGAGCCCAAGCGTGCGGATCTGACCTTTAGCGTGGCTAAAACTTGTCTGGCATTGTTGGCGGGTATTGCGCACGACCGCGGACTGCTTCCCGATGTCAACGAGCCGATTGGTAAACGTGTCAAAGGTATTGGTTTTGATCAGGGTAACAATGCCTTGATTACTTGGGCACAGATGCTCCAGCAGACCAGCGAATGGGAAGGCACGTGCTTTGATATCCCCGATCAGGCTGATCGTTATCGTGCGGTGACCTTTGCTGCGGCACCAGACGGTAAAAAGGGCGATGCCCGTCCACTCCAAACACCCGGTACTTACTGGGAATACAACGATGTACGCATCAATCAGCTCTCTCTTGCTTTACTGCACTTGTTTCAGCGTCCACTGCCGGAAGTCTTTCGCGAAGCCATCATGCGTCCAGTCGGGGCTACTGAGGACTGGAGCTGGGTAGGTTATGACAACGCATGGGTAGAGATTGCAGGCAAGCGCGTGCAGTCCGTGCCAGGTGGTACGCACTGGGGCGGTGGTATGTCGATCAGCGCTGAGGATCAGGCTCTA
Source organism: uncultured beta proteobacterium (assembly GCA_903865015.1). Taxonomy (GTDB): domain Bacteria; phylum Pseudomonadota; class Gammaproteobacteria; order Burkholderiales; family Burkholderiaceae_B; genus Zwartia. The sequence goes on from CAIPID010000145.1 coordinate 18,220, forward strand.
GTGGGGCAGATGATGCTCAACGAAGGTGTTGCTGCCAACGGCAATCGGGTGATTTCCGCTCAATGGATCAGACAAATGCAGGTGCCTTGTGACTTGGCGCCTTTTTATGGCTATCTTGTCTGGTTGAATAAAGATCAGAAAGTGTTCCCAAGCGTGCCGGCATCGAGTTATTTCGCTGTTGGAGCAGGGAGCTCATTTACCTGGATTGAGCCTGAGAAAAAGCTGGTTGTGATTGTGCGTTGGCTGAATTCCGCGCATGCGGATGAATTTTTTGGCAAGGTTTACAACGCAATAGCCTGAAATAGTCTGATTACAGTGAGTTTTCAGACTGATTAGGTGAAAACGGGTGGGGTAACTCCTACCCGTTTTGCATTTTAAGGAAACCCAAGCTTGATTTATGATGAGGGTATTACTCATACGCGTTTAAGCGTTCAAGGATTCTCATGCGTAAATTTGTCCTGTCTGCTGCAACGGCAGCACTTGCACTGACGCTTGGCACCGGTGGTGAGCTTTCAGGTATCTCTCTGAATCCTCAAGCCTATGCCCAGTCTAGCCAGCAGTCCGCTAACTTATCCCAGCCACAGTTACAGTCGCTGGTTTCCCCGATTGCTTTGTATCCTGACTCTTTGCTGTCACAAATGTTGATGGCTGCAACGTATCCGCTCGAGGTCGCTGAGGCCGCCAACTGGCAGCGAAGCAACCCTCATCTGGCAGGCACGCAATTGCAGGATGCACTCAAGCCACAAACTTGGGATAACAGCGTGAAGTCTTTAGTGTCTTTCCCCGAGGCGCTTGAGAGACTAGGTAACAATCTGAGCTGGACGCAAAAACTTGGGGATGCCTATCTGGCACAGCCTAAAGATTTAATGCAGGCCGTGCAAAGTCTGCGTGCCAAGGCTAAGCAGGCTGGTAATCTGCAGTCAAACCAGCAGGTACAGGTGAGTACCGAACAGTCCAACATTATTATTGTTCCTGCTAATCCGCAGGTCATTTATGTCCCGACCTACAACCCAACCATGGTGTATGGTGCCTGGGCCTATCCTGCCTATCCTCCATATCCAGCCTATAACCCTGCATGGGGCATGATGGCGTTTGGCGCTGGCATGGCTGTGGGTGCTGCGCTTTGGTCCACACCGCACTGGGGCAGTGGCTCGATCACCGTCAACAACAATACGTTTAATAATTTCAACCACAGCTTTAACTCCGTTAATAATCTCTCCTCAGAGCGTTTAGGTGGCAACAGTAATTGGAATTACAACCCCGCACACCGTGATGGCGTGCCCTACAGTAATTCGGCATTGAATAACCGCTATGGTGAAGGTAACCGCAGCGCGATTGATCGTAATGACATCCAGCGCCAGCAAAATGCCGCGAATGACTGGAAAAATAACGCCTCACCTCAAGATAAAGAACGCGCACAGCAGGCACGTCAAAATGCGCAAAACACCTTTAACCGCGATGCTTCCCCTCAGGAAAAACAGCAGGCTAGCCAGATGAAATCTGAAGCCTCGAGCGATCGTGCACAAGATCGCGCCAATCCTAATCAAGGTCGTGAGGCGGCTCAGGAAAACCAGATGCGTAGTCAAGGTCGTAGCGATGTGAGTCAAGACCGCTCAAGCGGTGGTGACCGTAGCTTTGGCGGTGACAGATCAGGTGGGGATCGCAGTTTTGGTGGTGGACGCGGCGGCTTTGGCGGCGGACATTTCGGTGGATTCAGGCGTTAATGGAATGACTATCATGAAAAAAATTATTGCAATGACTGTGATGGCCTTGCTGCCTGTCGCACAGAGCTATTCACAAACAACTACGGCTATCCCAAAAGCGGACGTTTCAACCGAAGCGATGGTTAAGCTCTGTCAGGATAAGGATGATGTGGTTGCTCAGACTTTTTGTTTCGGTTTTGGCGAAGGCGTCTATCAGGCGAATCTCGTGAATCCTGATTCCAAGTTGGCTCCAAAGGTTTGCATACCTGAGGGCGGTATCGGTGTATCTCGCGAAGAAGTGCTTGCTGAGTTCATCAAGTGGGCCCACGCGCACCCTGAATACAACAAGGAATACGCTGCTTCGACCGTATTACGTTACTTGCCAATCCGTTTTCCTTGCAAGGGCTGAAGACTTTCGCGACTTTAGTTACAATGCTGTCTGAAGTTGTGCCCCGATGATGAAATCGGTAGACATATGAGACTTAAAATCTCAGGCCTAAGGGCGTGCCGGTTCGATTCCGGCTCGGGGCACCAGCTTCGTTTATATTGAATCAATCCCCTCTTTGAGGGGATTTTTTTCGCCATTTTTACAGGTCATTTGTAAAAGTTTTGTTATAGATCAAATACTTGAAACTTCAGTCGTTCATTTGCAGGCATTTAGGGTTTATCTTGACTCATCGTAAGGAAACCCTTGATGACCTCGAATTCTCAGCACGTTCAGTTAAACCAAGCCACAGCAGCGACTCACTCCGATTTCTCCGACTTTAAACCGCTCAAGCTCGCGGGTAAGGAAATATTGCCTATCGTGCAGGGGGGGATGGGGGTGGGAGTATCCGCCCACAGGCTGGCAGGCGCGGTTGCACGAGAAAACGCGATGGGGACTATCGCTAGTATTGATTTGCGACACCATCACCCAGATTTAATGGAGCAAACGGATCGCTGTCGTGATCGCGATGCGATTGATCGCGTCAACCTGATTGCGCTGGACCGAGAAATCAAAGCCGCACGCGCGCTTTCTGAGGGCCGTGGCCTGATCGCAGT
>CAIPID010000146.1 GCA_903865015.1 uncultured beta proteobacterium
AACGCGCAGCACGAACAAGCTTGCAAAAGGGCTCCCCCCTAACAAAGTCAAACTCAATGCAACGAAAAACGAAGCACCAGAAGCACTGCCAAGCAAATAAGGGTCTGCAAGCGGATTTCTGAACAGGCCTTGCGCGATAGCACCGGTCATGCCAAGCAAAGCACCCGCAAGCATCGCGCCGAGCGATCTGGGCATCCTGACCATCCAGACAATCTGACTAGAGGCAGGATCAGCAAACATACCCGTCACCGTCTCAAAACCAGTACTACCGACACTGATACCCAAAAACAGTAAGAGACACAATAGGCAAACAATCAACCCACTGATCAGTGGATAGCGATGCGTCATAAGATTTTTATAATTATGCATTATTGAATCGCCAACTCAATAGGCGAGACGTAGCCATTCTTAGCCAGGCACAATGCGATTGCTCGAGCACCCTCTGCAAGTCTTGGGCCCGTCCTCACAATCACATCAGACTCTTGTTCTGTAAAGTTGCAGACACGTCCTTCCCGGACAGCTTTCAGTCCAGCCCAGCCCGGGCGATCACTCAGCTTAAGTGTGTTTTTATCACTCAGCATAATGACATCAGGATTGGACCTGACAACTAATTCTGGATTAATTTTTGGAAAAGCTCCCAAATTAGCAGGAATGATATTTTCTACGCCTAGACGCTCTAACGTTTCTCCAATAAATGAGTCTGGCCCTGCGGCATAAGGCGCGCTACTCACCTCAAAATAAACTTTTAACTTAGGTTGAACGACTGGCAATGCGCGGGCGAGCGTCTCAACCTCAGCATTCACTTTTAACCATAAGTTTTCTGCCTGCGCTTGCGGCACATTCAGAATAACGGCTAATTTTTCTAAAACACGCCGCATATCCTGATATTTTCTGGCTTCGATGGAAAACACCTTTAAACCAAGAGACTTCAAATGCTCTGCCGCTCTGGGCGACATCCCCATCAGAATCAAATCAGGTTTTAACGCGATAATTTTTTCGATGTTTGGCTGCAAACCTGACCCAAGTGTCCTAAGTGATTCAACAAATACCGGATAATTCGAAAACGAATCCACCCCCACGAGTCGCTCGCATTGCCCAAGCATACAAACCGACTCGGTAATCGAAGGTAATAAACTGATGATTCTTTTGGGAGACTGATCAAACTGAACAAGAACGCCTCTATCGTCCACAAGCTCAAAGGCCATGGCAGAAGTGGAAAATATAAATCCTAAAAGAATCAGAATTAATTTCACAACGTTCTCATTCATTAAAAACAAAAAGCGTTACTGCAATGCATACCTCACACCCGCGAATACATTCGAACCGGGTGTGTTGTAACCATAGGCAAGCTGATAAGAGGAGTTAAAAATATTATTCCAACGGGCAAATACACTCCAGTTATTATCAAACGCATAGCTTGCATATAAATTCATTAATGCAAAACCGCTCATTTCCTGAGTGTTCGCTGCATTTCCCCAGCGCGTACTAGTCAGCGTTACGTTCGTCCCAACATTGACCGGGCCTGTCTTGTAGTCCGCGCCAAAATTAAATACGTTTTTCGCTCGACCAGGCAATTGATTACCCGTCTCTAAATCGACGGCATTCATCAGATCATATGAACCTTGCAAAGTCACTTTATCAATGATCGTATTCATGCCAAGAGAAATACCGCTAATTTCTGTTTTAGCGTAATTAGTCGGGCAATATCCGCTCGATTGATTGGAGCACATCAATGGAACAATCAGGTTATCGATTTTGTTGTCGTAGCCAACCAGATGGATCCCATAATTTCGGGTTTCGTAATGAAGCCCGACTTCCAAATTACGGTTTGTCTCGGGCTGTAAATTCACATTCCCATAACCCGGGTAATACAAATCATTAAAGCTTGGCGCACGAAAACCCGTACCGTAGTTCACATTAAAACGAAACTCATCGGTAAAGAAATATCCATAGGCCACACTGCCCGTCGTCTGAGAACCATAGCCAGATATATTGTCATTACGCAGCGCAGCCGTTGCGAGATTAGCACCACGCTTGAGTTGATAAGTCGCAGCAACTGAATCAAAGGTTCTAGACTGATCAACGGTCACAGAAGTGGGTAGGCCTGAATTCGCAGGCGAAAGCGTGGCACTCACGTATTGATTACGTCTCTCAGCCGAGAGTTGCAAAACATCAGTTCCAAGTTTGAAATTGTTTTGCCACAAAATGTCAGTTTGAGGCGTGCTGATTGGGTCTGCAGCACCGGTCGAGAAACTTTGTGAATAATTATTGGTTTGCGACACTTGAAAGAAACTCTGCCAATTCGTTGTGATCTGATTTTTAGAATACAGCGCCGCGAGATAAGTGCTGCCAATCTGAGTACCCATTTCAGGCACATCAAAAGCGTAGCTATAGCTCGGGTATTGGTAGCTATCCCGACTTGCAAGCATCTTGAATCCAAACTCCTGACCAACCCCCCAATCCTTGGAAATTTGACCCGAAGCACTATTTCTTGAGTAACCCGTATTGGAAGTTGGGTAGCCTGGTGCGCAGTAGTTCTTACTGGCATTCGCTGCACTGCAAGGATTATTAGGCGCGACGGTGTTAAAACCATTCGAGGTATCGTTGTTGATACCAAATGCATAGCGAACTTTATCTGTGCCTTCCGAAGACCCAGAGATCGTCGCAGTAGAGATGCTCGTCCCATACGAGCCGTACCCAGTCGATGCTGTGACTTGGGCCGGCCCGTCTCCACGTTTGGTGAAAATCTGAATCACACCACCCAGCGCATCCGCACCGTAAAAAGTACTCTGCGGTCCAAAAATAATTTCGATATGGTCGATCAGTGCTAACGGAATCGTGGACCATACAGCGCCACCAATCGCCGAGGACTCAACTCTGACTCCATCGATTAAGACGAGGGCCTGATCGTTATTCGTACCTCTTAAATTGACACTCGCGTAATTACCACTGCCACCGTAGGTCTGAACTTGAACGCCACGTTGCTGCTGTAATAACTCAGGCAGGCTGGTTTGACCTGCCCGCTCAATTTGCTCAGGGCCAATATAGTCATAATCTGACAGCACGTCCCGACCAGAAGTCGCCTCCACGGTAGCGGTCACGATCATTGGATTGAGTGAATCAGCCTGGTCATTTTCAGCGGATGACTGAGCGTGAACACAGGAGGTAAACAATGCGGGGGCTAAAGCGAGTACTGCTAACTCGCGTCTATATTTTGATAGACGACGCGAAACATTGTGAAAATTCACAGGAAAACCTCAATAACGAATTTCTCTCGCTAACTCTCCCCGTTAGCAAGATGAATAAGAATGACTAGATGAGTGGACGCAGACACGCATGGCAAAAAGCCATACGAATTTCAAATCTGCGAATCACCACGTTCGCACATTCCACCCGTTGAAGCCGGTATCCGGACTAGAGAGACAAAGATTTGACCCTTCCCAGGCATTGCTGCCCAGTGGTTTATGCAAATCCTGGCGCCTAAACAAGGCGCGCTCACTTACCGTTGCGGGGACAGTATGGTTGCTCCGAAGAACTCCAATTTCCCGTTTAACTGCCTTTTTTGAACAAAAAGACGAGCACTAACAACCCTTGAACGATATCACAACTCCTTTGTGTCAACATTTAACGAATGCAGACATACCTAATAGCAGATATTAGAAGCATCAAAGATAAAGTATCCTTATAAAAAATATGTGTGCTAGAAATTTAACAATAATTGAGACATCAAAAAAATAATTAACTTTTCAACATGACAACGTTCACACTTTCAGGCCGTCTGCTTTTCCTCAGCACCTCAGAAGAAATCATGCAACGGCAGCTTTCGGGACAAAACGTCACAGCTAAAGAGGCCGGCATTCTTCGTGATGACGTTTCTACAGACGAAATAACGCCTCTACCCATCATGACAAACTATGATGAAAAGCTCGGACGCTATACCTACACAGGCTACAAAGCTTGTGATTCGTTCCCCTTCAAAACAGATTCCGTACGTCAAGGCCAGTTTGCAGTCACCATCGCGGGTAGTCGCTATGGAAAAGGCTCGTCCAGAGAACACAGCCCTGCCGCTGAAAAATTAGCGGGCATCAAGCTCGTGATTGCAAAAAGCTTTGAGCGTATCTATCGTCAGAATGCTGACAACATCGGGTTATTTACCTCCACCGATCTGAGTCTGATTGATAAGCTTGAGCGCGGCGAAACTATTACCATCGAACAGCTCGTCGCAGGCAGGGATGCACTCGCTGCTGAGATCCTCAAAAGCGGTGGCCTGCTCGCCTTTGGTCAAAAATACATGCAGGAAGTGAGCGTCGCTATTCAACCTAAAGGCACGAGCGGCAAAACCTTATTTGAAAAAATAATCAATCGCCACTGGCTTAAAACCCCACTCACCTCTGCCACGCCAGCAGTAGGCGAAGGTGGTTTTGTCAGAGCAGATCGCCGATTTATTCACGAGTACTACACCGGCATGGGGGTGCATCAGCTGCATTCGACGTTTGGTAAGCCTGTCAAACTCTATGAACCAGAAAGCATCGTGCTATTTGAAGACCATACGTCTTATGTCACACAAAGCCCTGCGCATATCCGTGGCGGATTTATTCAAAACGTATGGGCGATGCGACAGGCGCAACGTGATTTTGTAGCAGACTACAAACTCCACTGCCATACCACCCTCACAGACGAAGAAGCCTTACTCGATGATGGTAGCAACGTCGCAGGCATCTCGCACGCCATGATCGCAGAGCACTATGCGCTGCCAGGTCAGGTTGTGGTGGGTACAGATTCGCATACGCCACACAGTGGCTCACTTGGCTGCGTAGCATTTGGTGTGGGCACGACCGATATGGCTAACGCCTTTGTAACGGGTGCTGTACGAATGACTGTGCCACCCGTGATCAGAATTGATCTGGATGGCACACTCAAGCCTGGTGTAACGGCAAAAGACGTCGTACTCCATCTGCTAGCGTTACCTGATATCAAGTCGGGATTGGCTATTGGTAAAGTATTTGAATACACAGGCCAAGTGACGAAAGCATTGTCGATCGACGAACGAGCAACCATGACGAATATGGTTGCAGAGCTGGGTGGATTTACCGGAATCGTCGCGCCAGATGAAAAAACAGTGCGCTTTTTGAAAGAACGCCGCGGCATAGACTTTGACATCGAACCCTGGATGACAAGCGACCCTGATGCACAGTACGCAGAGATCCTGCGTGTCGATTGCTCTGCACTTGAACCACTCGTAGCGCGTCCAGGAGACCCTGGCAATGGCATGGAGGTCTCCGCGCTACAAGAGGAAATAAAAATCGATATCGCGTATGGTGGCTCATGCACAGCAGGCAAACGCGAAGATTTCGATTACTACCATTCAGTTTTTTCCTGGGCCCTGAAACATGGTTTAAACAAACCAGAGCATGTCGCACTCTACCTTCAGTTTGGCACAACGGCAGTGCGGGATTACTGTATCGAACAAGGATATATGCCTGTATTTGAAAAGGTTGGAGCCACCATGCTGCAGCCGTCCTGTGGAGCCTGCGGCAACTGCGGCCCTGGGTCTTCAGATCATGCAGAGCAAGTCACGATCAGCGCAATCAATCGCAACTTCCCGGGCCGTTCAGGCCCAGGGCAAGTCTGGTTGGGCAGCCCGCCGACTATTGCAGCCAGCGCAATGATGGGAAAAATTATTTCATTCGATGCAATGCAAAAACTTGTTGCGAACACTCACAAATAAGACAAAGAGAACATCATGAAAAACAAATCAATAATCAATATCAACAAACGTGATTTCCTACTAAACTCCGCGAGTACAATTTTGGCAATTGGGCTGGCACAATTCGCGCCTTTGCTCCACGCACAGTCAGAGCGCGCAATTCGTTTCGTCCTCCCCAACGCGACGGGTTCCGGAGTAGATGCAATCACCAGGGCAACACAACCTGCATTTGCCAAAGCATTTGGCGCCAATATTATCGTTGAAAACCAACCAGGTGCTGGAGGCGTGATTGGTCTGCAGACTTTATCCAAAGCCACACCCGATGGCACAACCCTGTCTGTGGTATCTAATAACGTGGTGATATTGCCAAGCGTGCTTAAAGCCATGCCCTTCAACATGGCAACAGATTTCACTCCGATCTCAACCATTGGCAATACGCCCCTAGTGATCGTAGTTAATCCACAGAAAATTTCAGCAACAAACAGCAAAGAACTAATCGCTTTGCTAAAAGCGAAACCAGATTTTTATAATTTTGGCTCAAGTGGTACAGGTACGATTCTGCATCTGGGAACGGAAATGTTTCTCGAACAATCTAAAACCAAAGCAAAGCACATTCCTTACAAAGGTGTTGGCCCAATGGTGACCGACTTGCTAGGTGGTCAAGTTGACTTTGGTACGCTAGCCCTTCCAAGCGTGCTGCAACACATTAACTCTGGTGCCTTACGCGCAATCGGCATTGGTGACCCCAAACGCAGTCCTGCTGCCCCCCAGATTCCTACCTTAGTCGAACAAGGCATGCCAGACTATATTGTCGATGCCTGGTTTTTGCTACTTGGTCCAAAAGGCATGGATGCAGCAACAGCTCAACGCGTCCATGCCGCACTCGTCAACGCTTTTAACGAACCGGCCACAAAAGAAGCGATGGACAGACAAGGTAATCAGATCAATATCAAGACACCCGAAGAGACCGCAGTGTTTTTCAAAGCCGAACTTGAAAAATATGCGCGTCTCGTTAAAGCTGCGGGGATAGAACCACAGTAAAAAACTATCATCTGAAGTTGAAAGCAGATGTAAACGACCTATTGCGCGTAGATCACTTAGTCCTGTAACTTATATAAAAACGGGAGCGACTCAATTAATATCCGAGTCGCTCTCGCCTTTTCAGGAATGCTAAATGGATACCAGAATGACTACACTAGAAACTCGTTTCGATACGATTCTCCCTACACTGGCCACCAAAGAAGACCTCAAGGATCTAGAGGTGAAATTAACTGGGACGATCCACAGAGAAATCAGCACCTGCACTTGGAGAATGATTACCTGGATGACTGTTGTCATTGGCATTGCGTTCACCGGCGTCTTTTATGTGGCGAGGTATGTGCCTGCGTAGTATTCATCACAAGTAGTATTAAAGTTCCACTCCAAGAAACATCGCTCCCTCAATCGGATTAAACACATAGGGGTCGACAGGTTTAAATCCAAAAGACGCGTAGATTCGAATCGCGGCTTGCATAGACGGCAAGGTATCGAGAAGCATTTTTCGATACCCCTGCGCTCGGGCCTCATTACATATACGCTCTACGAGTTGCTTACCTAAGTTAAGGGAGCGCAAACCAGATTTAACATAGAGTCGTTTCATTTCGCAGGTTTGATCATCAATGGGGCGAAAGGCGACACAACCCACAACCTCATGCTCATGCCAGGCCAACAGCAAACATCCCTTAGGGGACGCATATTTTCCAGGCAGCGAAATAAGCTCTTGCTCAAAGTCCTGAAAACTCAGGTCAAAACCCAAATCTTCTGCGTATTCGCGGAATATTCTTTGGACTGTAGATAAATCTTCAGGGAAATGCGCAAACTTGATGGTCTTCATAGCATGAGAATCATTACTCTTCTAGAGCTAAAGTAGTCATTAAAACCAGACAATCGATATTTTATTAATTGCCTAGATCATAGTTGTTAAAGGTAAGCTATCCATATTGAGTACTTTTACCAACCATTTACATAATGAAAATCCGTAGAGAATTCAAAATACAACTCATTGTTGTGTACTTGATATCAACGCTGTTCGCGTTGATTGGTACAGGAATTATGCTTAAAACTCAATGGGAAAATTCTATCGAGAGTGCAGGTGTCACTGCAACTAAAGATATCGACATCACCTCCAGCACTGTCAAATACATTCTTTCAAATGGCTCCAAGTTACTAGATTTCATAAACCGAGATTTGCATCAGCTGATCATAGAGAACAAATACGATCACCTTGCAATTCAACAGACAATTAGCAATTCCGCCTCTATTTTTAGTATTGACAATGATGTGCAAAGCTATGGGCTAATAATCGTTACGGATATAAATGGCAATTTGATTGGTCGCTCAGATGGCCAACCTCTTACTGATATCAATTTTCAAGATCGCTTTTACTTTCAAGCACTCAAAAACAATTCCGACAAAAAATTTGTAATAGGACCGCTTTTAATCGCCAGAACAACGGGCAAACAAATTTTTCATTTTGCTGTGCCTATCAAGGATAAACAGGATAAATTCAATGGCGTGTTAGCGCTGCAGGTGGATGAGGAATCCGTTATTAATTTGCTTAGAAATACACCCAATGAAATACTGGTAGCGGTCTCCGATAACAACGATATTATTTTTTCCACACAAGAAAATAACATCCATCCCAATCCTAATAGTGCGATAAAGTTTACCGACATATTTTCAAATTTGAACGTGACTTTGGGGAAAAATGAACACTGGAATCTAGACAACGATATGATCGTTGCACACAGCCACTCTCCGATGTTGCATATAAATTTTTTCTCCATGCAGCTAATAGCTGATATCAGGACTCAGTTTTTTAGTTCCAATAAAAATTTGATTTTCGTGGAAATAATCAGTCAAATTATTTTTACTATTCTGATGCTGTTTATATACAGACAATATTTAAAATCAGAACAAACCAGGTTAGTTTCAACAACGGATCCTCTCACACATTTACCTAATAGGCGAGCATTCGATGAACGCTATGAAATTTTTCTAAAAGAATCAGCACGAAACAATTCAGACATTTGCGTTTTATTTATCGATATTGATAAATTTAAAAACTGTAATGATGAGTATGGTCACGAAAATGGCGATTTGGTATTGCAGAATCTTGCGAGCATCCTTCAGTCTTGTTTACGTCGACCCTTTGATTTCTGTTGTCGATGGGGTGGTGAGGAGCTCGTTGTCGTGCTACCTGATACGAATGAAACAGGTGCGTCAAATGTCGCACAGCAAATTTTAGATACAGTCAGAAATACCCCCATAGCTATCAACGGGCATGCGCCTATTCACATCACCGTGAGTATAGGTATCGCTTGCGCACATAACAAGGCGCACGTTCCAATACAAAACAATCTGGTTGACCGGGCGGATCAGGCGATGTACCGGGCAAAACAGGCAGGCAGGGATCGGTTTTCGTTTTAGCTCATTGACACGATAGGAGCTCTAGCCATTCAAATCACCCAATCCACGCTTAAGCCATTTTTGTGAGAGTTTTTCCATATCGCCGTTTTTCATTCCTGAGGTAATGATCTCATTTATTTTATTGAGCAATGCCTCTTCACCCTTTGCCACACCGACATAAGATGGGCTCAGACGCGTCGTCAGTTTGTATTCCGCGCCGAGTTGAGGATTGCGCTGAATCATGCTCTCAGCAACCGGGGCGCCTGTTGTAATCAAATTAGTTTGCCCAGAGACAAATGCGGAGACCGTGGCATTGTTATCCTCGAAACGTTTGATATCTGTTTCGGGAGGAGCCATTTTTGTGACATCAACATCTTCAAAAGACCCTCGCGTGACAGCGACAGACTTACCCGCCATATCAGAAAAACTTTTTATCGTCATGCTTTTAGGACCATACACGGCACTGAGAAAGAGTGCGTAGGGCACAGTGAAATCAATGACTTTTTCGCGATCCGGACTTTTACCAAGAGTAGAGACGATTAAGTCTGCAC
>CAIPID010000147.1 GCA_903865015.1 uncultured beta proteobacterium
ACGTGTGGGTATTCCTTTATCAGATGCTCTAAATAATTTACATCGGCGTGTGCCGACAGAAAGTGTGCGCATGACGACAACGCTCATGTGCGTAGCCTCAAGCTCGGGTGGGTCATTAGCTGAATTGCTGGACAGATTATCCGTGACTATCCGGGCAAGATTGCATTTGAATATGAAAATGCGTGTGCTGACGTCCCAGGGTGTTATGCAAGCATGGATTGTTGGATCATTACCGGTCGCTTTACTGATTGTCCTGAGTTTTATTGATCCATATTCGATTGAGCTTATGTTCAACACACGTGTTGGACAGTTTGTCTTAGCGCTGGTTGTCGTTCTGGAGACTTGCGGAATAATCATGCTTAAACGGATACTTCGGATTCAGATATGAATATGTCGATGATGAATTTCGTTGCGATAGTGAGTGGTTTGGTTGCGGTGTCTGCATTAGTACTGCTCGTATATTCACTAGGCTTACGAAAACGTTCACAATCTGCTTCATAAATTTCTGGAATGCGAGCCGATTTAGATCGAGGCACGATAGACGCTGCGTTGCAACATCAGCATCATCGTGACGTTTATCGATCCGGATTATCTAAATTTTTTTGGCCATTGATTGTCGGCCTCGGTCGCTGCGTATTGCCCTTGATGACCTGGGGCTTGCGGCAACGACTCACTCAGGCAATGGATCAGGCGGGTTTATCGGGTTGGAGTTGTTCTCAGTTTTTAGCTATGCAGCTACTGTTGGCAGTGAGTAGTAGCGTTCTTATATACGTTTTTTTTAGATCGCTCTATGTAGCTGAGGCAAGCTGGACGTTATGGCTGGTATTGGTTATTGCGATCCTAAGTGGAGTGGTTCCGAGGTATTGGCTACGATCTAAAAAATTGTATAGATATGCTGAGATAGAAAAAGAACTCCCTTTTTTTTTAGATGTTGTGAGTCTCGGACTCGAGGCAGGGATGAATCTGCAAACCTCTGTGCAGCTTGCGCTGGATCATCTTCATACGGGTCCATTAAAAGATGAGTGGACGCAAACCATGTTTGAAATTCGCTCGGGAGTTATCCGTGCTGATGCCTATCGCCATATGAGTCAACGTATTGATCTCACCTGTGTACGGCAGATGGTTGTGGCTTTTATTCAAGGGGAGTCGATGGGGTTGAGCTTGGGTAGATCTATCGCTGATTTTTCTCGGCAACAGGGACAATATCGACTGCTACGCTCCGAAAAGCTAGCCCTTCAGGCCCCGATCAAAATGTTGTTTCCACTGAGCTTTTGCATCTTTCCCTGCACTTTTCTAGTGTTGGGTTTTCCTGTCGCGGCGCAATTGATGGGTCTCGAACTTTAATGTCAGATATTAATGTGATGCGTGCGGATTGCTGGTTTGCTCGTGCGGCTGGATTGATTTTCAGGAAAAAACTTAAAACAAAAGAGCTTTTATGGCTCTTGCCGTGTAATGCTGTACATACAATTGGCATGCGGTATCGCATTGCACTGTATTTTTTAGATCAGCATCACAACGTCATTCGTGTCGTTTCTCACCTTAAACCATTTAGATTTGCATGGTGTCGGCAGGCAGTCTCAGTTGTAGAGACGCTCGCTACCGATAACTTAACACCTCAGGAAATTGAACGGGCGATTAAATTATGGTTAGACGATTGTTGAATCTGCACTCGGCTGAGATTCAAATACTGAAAC
>CAIPID010000148.1 GCA_903865015.1 uncultured beta proteobacterium
AAAAATAGTTACCGTGGGTGGTATGGGTTTGGTTCTGCCGTAGAAAGTTTCTTATCGCAGGGCGATGCAGCGCAGCGCAAAGCAGCACTGAGCTTATTGCAGAAAATGTATAAAAGCTGGCCCTTTTTTCGAACACTTTTATCCAATATGGATATGGCGCTCGCCAAGAGTGATATCGCATTGGCTTCACGCTACAGCGAACTGGTCCCGGATGCACGATTGCGCAAACGTATTTTTAATGCGATCGAGGCTGAATGGCAGAAAACGATTGATGCACTGGCTAAGGTGACGGGCGAGAAACAAAGACTCGCTAGTAACCCTGCGTTGGCAAGATCCATCCGCAATCGCTTTCCCTATATCGATCCTTTGCATCACCTGCAAGTCGAACTGATTCGTCGCTATCGCGATGGTGAAGACGACGAGCGCGTTCAACGTGGCATTCACATCGCGATTAACGGTATTGCAGCAGGTCTTAGAAATACTGGTTAATTATCTACTTTGATGTCTGCTGCTTTTATGACTTCACCGTAGCGTTTAAGATCCGCTGCAATTTCTTTACTAAATTTTTCTGGCGTCCCAGGTGTCGCTTCGATTCCGAGAGTATCCAGCTTGGAGATGACTTCTGGCGTGGAGAGCACCGCGTTTAATTCTTTGTTCAGATAATCAACGACTGACTGGGGAGTTTTGACTGGTGCGAAAATACCAACCCAGCCGCTCGCTACAAAGTCCTTGACGCCAGCCTCCATAAAAGTCGGAATATCTGGAAGTGAGTGTGCACGATTTTGACTCGAAACCGCGACTGCGTTCAGTCTGCCGGACTTTATGTAGGGATAGGCGCCTGCAACTGCTGTGTAGACCAGCGGGATCACACCAGCTTGCACATCAATCATTGCTTGTCCACCGCCTTTGTAAGGGATGTGAGCAAGTTTTGAACCTGTTTGCTGATTGAGTAACTCGACAGCGATATGCTGTGGGCTAGCCACTCCAGACGAGCCAAAATTAATTGTTTTTCCAGGTTGTTTTGAAAGCGTAATGATTTCCTGGAGTGTCTGTGCTTCAAATTTCGGATACGCGACCAGGATCAGGATGGTCTCGCCAATCTTTCCGATCGGTCGGAGATCTTTTGTTGTATCCAGAGGCATCGTTGCAAAGATGTGTGGATTGATGACAATCGTCCCATCAAAACCCAGAACGAGCGTATAGCCATCTGGCTCTGATGTTGCGACCATTGCGGCACCGATGTTGCCCGAGGCGCCAGGTTTATTTTCTACAATAATGGGTTGCCCAATCCGGCGGGCTAATTGATCTGCGATCAATCGACCACTCGTGTCGGTGACTCCACCCGGTGCGAAGGGAACAATCAGGCGGATCGGTTTGTTTGGGAAGTTGCTTTGTGCATGTCCTGTAGTGCATATCGTCACCGCGATCACGCAAAAAAATAATTTCACGCGAGGTGCAATTTTTAATAGTTTAGTGAGCATGTTATCTCCTGGGTATGTAGCGTTTGTATGCTTTTATTAAATATTTTTTTGATGCATTGAAGTGAGTTGCTTTTTGACAAAAGGTGCGAGTCCGCCTGCTTGGATAATTCCTTGGATGTAAGGGGGGAATGGTTTCGCTTGATAGGTGATTGAATTGATCTCAAACAAACCATGCGTCACATCGGCACAAATCTCATCGCCGTTTTTTACCGCTGCAACAAGTTCGGGAAGATCAAAAACAGGTAACCCGATATTGATAGCATTGCGATAAAAAATACGTGCAAAACTTGAAGCGATAATGCAAGATATGCCAACGGCTTTGATTGCGATTGGCGCATGTTCTCTTGATGATCCTGTGCCAAAATTTTTACCCGCTACAATTACATCACCTGCGCGGACACGGCTTATAAAGCTCGGGTCAAGGCCCTCCATGCAGTGAGGACCAAGATCTTCAGGGGTATATAAATTTAAGTATTTTCCAGGCAATATCACATCTGTATCAATGTGATCGCCATAAAGATGTACGACGCTAGTTGTTTTCATTTTTAGTCCTTTCTTCCGGCATCCAGGGCAACTGTTGCAGGATCCGTAATTTTTCCTGTTAACGCCGCAGCAGCAGCAACCCAGGCGTTTGCGAGATACACCTTAGAGTCGCTGTGACCCATTCGACCTTTAAAATTTCGATTCGTCGTCGAAATGGCAGTCTCTCCTGCTGCCAATATACCCATGTGACCGCCAAAACAAGCACCGCAGGTCGGTAATGAAATTCCGGCGCCAGCAGCCGACAAAATCTCCAATAGTCCCTCTCGAGCAGCTTGACGATAGATGGCACTCGTTGCCGGGACAACAATGAGACGGACATTTGGCGCGATGCTTTGTCCTTTAAGCACTTGTGCTGCTTGTCTGAGATCCGTGATGGTTCCGTTTGCACAGTT
>CAIPID010000149.1 GCA_903865015.1 uncultured beta proteobacterium
TGATCAGGCCTGGAAAACGTTCGACGTTTTGCTCGCTAATCCACAAACCGATGTCAATCTGGAAAATCAGTTTGGTGAGTCGGCTCTTATGTACGTCGCATTACTTGGAGATACGGCGCGCGCGCAAAAACTGATTGCGCGGGGTGCCAAGGTGAATAAAGAAGGGTGGACACCTTTGCAATATGCAAGCACGAAAGGGCGGGCGCCAATGGTCAAACTGCTCTTGGCCAATGGTGCTTTGCCTAACGAGATTTCACCAGAAGGTAACACCGCGCTTTTTATGGCTGTTCAAACCGAAAGTCTTGAAACAGTCCAATTGCTGATCAATGCCGGGGCAGACCCCACTGCATCAAACCTTAAGGCTCAGGATTCTATTGACATGGCGCGCCTGAAAGGTAAAGATGCTCTAGCACGCGCACTGGAAAAGGTCGCTCAAGAGCGCAAACTCAAGCAACGACAGTCTCAATCAAACTGACGCACATTCTTTATTATTGGAAATCTGATGCTAAACATCATTCGTAGACAAACTATCGGCCTGTTGGCGATCTCAGCTTGCCTGACAACTTCTGTTTTCGCACAACAACCCGCTCTGCGAGTTGTAACCGACGCAACCTTTCCACCTATGGAGTTTGTCAAAGACGGTCAGCGTACAGGTTTTGATATAGATCTGGTTGAAGCACTCGGTAAAGAAATGGGGCGCAAAATCGAATGGATCGATATCGACTTTAAAGGTCTGATCCCTGCATTGCAGTCTGGTCGTGCTGATATGGCCATGTCAGCTATCTACATTACCGATGAGCGCCGTAAAGTTGTGGACTTTAGCGATCCTTATTATGCGGGTGGCCTGGTTGTGCTGACCAAGAAAGCCGGTCCTGTCAAAACACTGAAGGATCTGGATGGCAAGAAAGTGTCTGTCCAGGTTGGTACTAAATCAGTGCAGTTCCTGAAAGATAACTACCCCAAAGCAGAGCGCTTAGAGGTAGAGAAAAATCAGGAAATGTTTAACCTAGCGCAAATTGGGCGCGCTGACGCGGCAGTGACGGGTAAGCCAGCCGCAAAACTGTATGCACAAAGTCACCCCGACATGGCGGTTCTTGCGGAGCAAATCACGACCGAAGAATACGGCATAGCCATTCCAAAAAACCAGCCCGCCACCACGCAAGCCATTAATGCTGCCTTAAAGGCCATCAAAGCTAATGGCACCTATGACAAACTCGTCGCCAAGTGGTTTGAGTCACCCGCCAAATGATTCTTGATTTCTCTCCAGTCTTTGCCGACTGGAGCATGCTGCTCGCGGGTGCGGCTGTGACTGTTGAGGTCACTGCCGCATCTCTGGTTTTAGGCTGCTTAATCGGTCTGTTGGTAGGGATTGGAAGGCTTAATCCTGGCAGACGATTTATCTACGGTTTGTGCTCTGCATATTTGTTGTTTTTCCGTGGCACGCCGCTGCTTGTTCAGCTCTTTATCTGGTTTTTTGGTCTGCCTCAGTTCGGCCTGATGCTGCCAGCCTGGGCATGCGGAGTGCTGGGGCTAGGGATGTATTCAGGCGCCTATGTATCTGAAATCGTAAGGGGTGCAATCGAGTCCATCGACAAGGGTCAGAACGAGGCCGCCAGGTCCCTGGGCATGTCGGGGGCGCAATCCATGCGCAAGATTATTATTCCCCAAGCCATCGTCAGGATGATTCCTCCACTGGGCAATGAGTTTATTGCTTTGATTAAAAACTCAGCCCTTGTGTCTTTACTCACCATTCATGATCTGATGCATGAAGGTCAGAAAATTATCAGTGTCAGCTATCGATCCCTCGAAGTCTATTTAGTGATAGCTCTCATTTATCTTGTCATGACAAGTGCGACAGCGGCCGCGTTACGTTTGATAGAAAAGCGTTTGCGCGCCGGGGGAATGGTTCAGTGAACGAAATGATACGTATCCGCCATCTATCAAAATCATTTGGACACAATCACGTCCTCAAAGGCATTGATTTTGATGTGTTTCCTTCAGAAGTCGTGGTTGTTATTGGACCAAGCGGTTCAGGTAAGAGCACCTTGCTGCGATGCTGTAACGGCTTGGAAATCGCGCAAGCCGGGACCATTGATATCTGTGGGGAACGACTGCTCGATGAGGGCGACATGATGCCTGAGCAAAAGCTTAATCGGTTGCGAACACAAGTCGGCATGGTATTTCAGTCTTTTAATTTATTTCCACACCTGTCTGTCCTAGATAACGTGACAGTTGGGCCACGGACTCTTTCAGGTCTGAGTACTGACCAAGCACAGTCACGTGCAATGCTCTTGCTTGATAAGGTGGGTCTTTCTGATAAGGTCCATGCCATGCCAGCAAGTCTTTCGGGTGGTCAAAAGCAACGCGTTGCGATTGCGCGCGCACTGGCCATGGAGCCCCGTGTGATGCTATTTGATGAACCGACCTCTGCACTGGATCCAGAGTTGGTGGGAGAGGTGCTAAATGTCATGAAACTTCTCGCGCAAGAAGGCATGACGATGATGGTGGTGACCCACGAAATGGGGTTCGCGCGCGAGGTCGCTGACCGTGTTGCGGTGATGGATCAGGGCAATATCATTGAAATCGATACGCCTGGGGTCATTTTTAGTCACCCCAAAGAGCCACGTACAAGAGAGTTTTTACATGCGGTATTAAATCCATCAGCGAACACCTTCACCCCCTCTCATTCTATTCAGTCTATTACCGGATCGCGACCATGACCCAGCCTCTTGACCGCACGCTTTGGACGGGGCGTGACGACAGCGCTGAAACAGGCGACACCAAAAGGCTCTATCAAGTGGTCGAGCTCAACAAGGTAGAAAATATACCTCCACAATCCGCTGTGATATTAGGTTTTTCCTGCGATGCCGGTGTTGCGCGTAATAAAGGCCGGGTTGGTTCCGCTCGCGGTCCGTCTGCGATCCGCAAAGTTTTAGCAGGATTTCCAGCGCATCATCACGAAAAACTCTACGACTGTGGTGACGTGGTGTGCGATGGCGATGCACTCGAAGCAGCTCAGCGAGAGCTGGGCGATCAAGTTGGAAAAGTACTTGGTCACGGCTCAACGCCTGTTGTGCTGGGGGGTGGTCACGAAATGGCCTGGGGAAGTTTTCTCGGACTCAAGAAATGGTTGATCCAGCAAGAATCGACAACAGGCATAGCACGTAAACTTTTGATCTTGAATCTTGACGCCCATTTAGACTTGCGTAGTAGCCGTCCTGCGAGCTCTGGAACCCCGTTTGACCAGATTGCTGAAGATTGTCAGCAAGAATCCAGGGACCTCCAGTATGCATGCTGGGGAGTATCCATCCTCAGCAACACACCTTCATTGTTTGCGCGTGCGACTCAGATGCAGGCCGATGTGATTCTTGACCATCAATTGCAGGAGAGACATCTCGATCTTGCACTGACTCGTCTCGATCGATTACTCGCACAGGCTGACGATGTCTATCTGACCATAGACATGGATGTTTTTCCTGCCAGTGTGGTGCCGGGTGTATCAGCGCCCGCAGCATTTGGCGTACCGTTATCTGTCGTCGAGGCTTTGGCGATGAAAGTAAAGCGCAGTGGCAAAATGCGACTGGCCGATATTGCCGAATTCAATCCATTATTTGATAACGACCAGCACTCGGCGCGCATAGCAGCCAGACTGGTCTGGATGCTGCTCGGCTAGATACAACACTAGGGATCTCAACGTTATTCACTTTCAAGGTAATAACTCGGGCCGCAGTATGCCATTCAATTCACTATAAGGAATCGTGATGGTTGGTCGTCCAAAAGAGTAGGGTGCGATACTGTAAGGATCATAAGTCAATGCTAAGCCATCAGCTAACAAGGCAGCGTTATCTGTTGGGACGAAGGGCCACAGTTTGTTGTAGGCTGCAGGATTTTCGATCGCCTGAGGGTTTGATTTCAGCCAGATTGCATGCTGCTTCTTTAAAACTTGCTCGAAATCAGCCATCTTTTTAGGCAACAACATGCTCTCAAGTGACAAAATTTTGTCCGTCTTTGGCAACCAGTTTATATACTGGGTTGTACTCAGTCCATGTGCGCCGCCAGTAAATATGTAGCTATCGAGTTGCACTACGACAAGGTCTTCGTCGCCACGTTTAACGCTCGCCTCGAGCACCACTTGATAGCCAGGTTTTGAGATCTTCCAGAAATAGCTAGCAAACTCCGCAAGGGTCCTGAAAGCGGCATTATTCGATGCATCGATCTCAGCCATGAAGGCCATGGTCTGATCAAGAAAATTATTAAACTTTTCTCGACCAATAAAACTCAGCCGTTTGACCTTTATAGACGGGCACTCGGCACCAGAACAATCAGGCTTAGTGCGAACGATGGTGATTGATCGAGCGGGTACTTTGCTGCCCTCGATCAGACTTGAAGATGATGTATTGGGAGAGATAGCAGCGGTAGCGACATTTTTTGCATGTGTGGATGATGCAGCCTCTGACGATGAGCCCATAGCGACAGTATCTGATGAGGTGATAGGTGCAGGGGTTGCTACAGGGCTTGATGTCGCAGCTGGCATGCGTATACCGCTATCAGTTTTAGGACTCACTGACCCAGCAGAAACACCTGCGCTATAGTCTGTCGTCAAATTCGTGCCTACAATTGCACTCTTTGCTGAACTAACCGCTGCCGCAGAGTTATTATTAACTGACTGCGACAGGGTGCTCTGTGCAGGAGAGGGTGTTGCCAGAGTAATGTCACCGGCTCTTTCTTTTTGAGCGCACCCCGCAGCGAAGAGTACAGCGAGCAAGAAAATAAACTTTGACTGAAACAATTTTTTTGCTCCGGTTAATTCAAGGCGTTATTAATATCTGAGTCAAGAGATTCAGGTGACTGCATCGATGCATAGCGTTTAATGACGTGACCGTCACGCCCAACTAAAAACTTAGTGAAATTCCATTTGATGGCTTCTGTCCCCAGCAGACCAGGCTGACTTGATTTTAGCCATTTAAAGAGCGGACTTGCGTCATCGCCGTTCACTTCAATTTTTGAAAACATTGGAAAACTGACCGAAAATTGTGTCTGACAAAAGCTCTCAATTTCCGCTTCGTTGCCGGGCTCCTGATGTCCAAACTGATCGCAAGGGAATCCCATGACGACTAGCCCCTGCGAAACATATTTTTCGTAAAGCGATTGCAGTCCCGCGTATTGTTTAGTGAATCCACATTTGGAAGCGACATTGACAATGAGTAAAACCTTGCCTGCGTAATCGGCCATCGATTGCGTATCGCCGCTGATTGTCTGAACAGTAAATTCACTGAGTTGCATAGTTTTATCTTTTCAAAAATTAACGTAATGAAGCAAAGGCTTCTATCGCCCGAACCCGGCTACTTTTTAAATCAACGATTTGGTCGGGGTAGTTAAGTGCGCGCCGAGAAATAGCTGATGGGTCATGAATTTCACGATCGCTTAAGCTCGAGAGATCAGGTAACCAGTGACGAATGAATTGACCTTTGGGGTCGAATTTTTGAGACTGGCTAATTGGATTAAATACTCGAAAGTAGGGGGCTGAATCTGCACCGGTTGAAGCACTCCACTGCCAGCCTCCATTATTTGCGGCAAGCTCTCCGTCGATCAGATGCTGCATAAAAAAAGACTCGCCGCGTCGCCAGTCGATCAACAGATTTTTTGTCAGATACATGGCGACCACCATGCGCAGTCGGTTGTGCATCCAGCCCGTCGTGACGAGTTGGCGCATCGCTGCGTCCACGATCGGCACGCCTGTGCGGGCCTCACACCAGGCCGCGAAATCCGTAGGCGCGTCTCGCCACACCACAGCATTGGTATCGGGCCGCATGGGCTGATGCATCGACAAGGTCGGAAACCCATACATCAGGTGCTGATAAAACTCTCGCCAGAGAATTTCAGTAATCCAGGTCGAAACGCCGCGGTTACCAGTTTCGGTTTCTCCCTGATTGACCATCATTGCAACATGCAAACACTGTCCTGCAGAAATCATGCCTGCGGCAAGGTAGGGCGACAGCGTACTGGTTCCAGGCAGAGCAGGGAAGTCCCGATCAGGCACATACTGGGACATACGCGCCTGGGAAAATTGTTCCAGTCGCTCGTGTGCAACGTCTGATCCCGCGGGCCACCCTTGTTGCAGCGCTACGGCCGGAGCATCCCAGCCAGGCATAACGGAGGGCAAATCATCACTTGCGGGGAGGTTTTTGCCAGTTTGTTTCTTTGGCGCAGCTGCAAGCCTATAGGGTGCCGTGCGGAGTTTTTCCCGACAGGCTTTTGCAAATGGCGTAAAAACGCGATAGTAACTATCTGAGCCTGTTTTGACAGTTCCGGGGATCAGTAGCGTGCCACCGTGATGGCCTGTCATTGCGATACCGTGCTCTTTAAGCAAGCTATAGCAATTCCGGTCACGGCGTCGCTCGTTCACACCAAACTCTCGATTGCAATGCACAGAATCAATCCCATGCTTTTGACAAAATGCGAGCAGTGCTTTCGGAATATCTTCCCATTGGTCAATCACTAACCATTTAAGAGGGATATTTAATGCGGTTAATTCAGTTTTAAGCGCATGTAGACCACGCAACCAAAAATCAACTTTTACGGGTGCGTCCCCGTGCTGATGCCATTGCGCGGGCGAGGCAATAAACAATGCGATGGCATCGCCATCCGCCACGGCGGACAACAATGCGGGTTGGTCTTCTATGCGTAAGTCGGTACGAAACCAGCAAAGAGCAGTCATTCAGTCATTCCTGTGGCTTAAGGCTTGGATTTCCAGGCCTTAATGGCCTTAAGTGTTTCGGAAACATGTTGATCAGGATTCATGCCGCTGTGAACAAACCATATTTTGAAATCAGGTGTCACGACATATGAAATCCGGTCGGCAACAGTTGGCATCAAGGTCAGCGCTGCATCATAGGATTTCATGATGCTACGGTCCAGATCGGCAGCGACCGCAAATTTTCCGCCACAAGGTCCTGTAGAGAATTTTTTGAGTGTGTCGATGTCGTCGCCCGAGACACCGATGACGGTTGCATTCAATGCTTTAAACTGATCGCTAGCTTCGGCAAATAGTGTCGCTTCAATCGTGCACCCGCGCGTAAATGCTTTGGGATAAAAATAAACAACGACAGGGCCTTTTTTAAGTGCCTCTTTTAACGCAAACGAATAGGTGTTGCCGGCAAGTGCAGCAGGCGCCGTGAAATCTGGTGCTGAAGCACCGGGTTTGAGTTCTGCATTAGCCTGATTAGAAGCCACCAGCATACCGAAACTAATTAATAAGCTTTTAATAAAGAAGCTAAAACTGGCTTTGAATTTCATGATCATCCTTTGGAAAGGCCTAAAATAAAGCGTAGGGTGAAATTATCGATGTTTGAAATTTTTAATATATCTGCGAGGTGATATTGTGTGTTATTCCATCAGCTTAACTAAGCAGCTTTTACTGGCATCAGCGCTCTTGTTCACCTCAAGTATTCAGGCTCAGCAATTGCTGATTCCAGTACCGCTTGCACCACCTCCATCATCTACGATTACTCAGGGACTGACGGCTGAGCCAGCACCAGAACCAGAGAGATGGACAA
>CAIPID010000150.1 GCA_903865015.1 uncultured beta proteobacterium
CATTTTGATCGTATGCTGATTGATCCGCCTCGCGAAGGTGCGCAGGCGTTATGTACGGCCCTCGCACAGTTGCCGGCAGCCGATCGGCCCGTCAGGATTGTTTATGTATCTTGTAATCCTGCGACACTGGCGCGTGATGCGGCGATGCTGGTCACAGTAGGTGGCTATACGCTCAAAGCTGCCGGTGTAGTGAATATGTTTCCCCACACCGGGCACGTCGAATCAATCGCCGTTTTTGAGTGATGTATCAGACAGCACTTTGTGCGCGGCCTCTTTGACGCGCACAGGTGCCGTTCCACCTATATGCGAACGTGCAGCGACAGAGCCCTCGAGCGTCAGCACTGCATGCACATCCGACTCGATAGCCGGATGGAATTTCTTTAATTCCTCGACGCTCAGATCCGCGAGATCGCAGCCTTTTAATTCGCATTCGCGAACAGCATGCGCAACAGCCTCGTGTGCATCCCTGAATGGGGTTCCGCGTTTGACCAGATAATCCGCCAGATCGGTTGCCGTGGCAAATCCTTGCAGCGCTGCTGCACGCATATTCTCTGCTTTGACACGAATTCCACCGACCATGTCAGCAAAAATAATCAGTGTGTCGCGCACAGTATCCGCGGTGTCGAACAAGCCTTCTTTGTCTTCCTGATTGTCCTTGTTGTAGGCCAGTGGCTGACCTTTCATGAGGGTCAGCAGTCCCACCAGATTTCCATTCACGCGCCCGGTCTTGCCGCGAGCAAGCTCCGGCACATCGGGATTTTTCTTTTGCGGCATGATGGAGCTGCCGGTACAAAATCGGTCCGCCAAATCAATGAATCCCACACGAGGACTCATCCACATGACGAGCTCTTCGGAGAATCTCGAGATGTGCGTCATGATCAGAGCTGCGGCCGCGCAAAACTCAATCGCAAAATCACGATCTGAGACTGCGTCCAGAGAATTGCGGCATACATCATCAAAACCCAGCAGCGAGGCCACCATGAGGCGGTCGATTGGGAAGCTGGTGCCAGCGAGAGCGGCTGCGCCCAAGGGCAAAATATTGACACGTTTACGGCAATCGGCCAGACGCGAAGCGTCACGACCAAACATCTCAGCATAGGCCAGTAAGTGGTGGCCGAAAGTAACAGGTTGTGCGACCTGAAGGTGCGTAAATCCTGGGAGGATGGTTTCGGCATGCTGGAGTGCGACCGTCGCGAGTGCATGACGCAACAAATTTAATAATTCAATAATCTGATCGATTTCGGCACGCAGCCATAGCCGAATATCGGTGGCTACCTGGTCGTTGCGCGATCGTCCCGTATGTAAACGCTTGCCGGCATCGCCAACTAATTCAACTAGCCGTTTTTCAATATTGAGATGCACGTCTTCGAGGTCGAGCAGCCACTCAAACTGGCCGTCGGAAATCTCTTGACGGATCTGGGCCATGCCGCGTTGAATGTCAGAGAGGTCCTGTGGAGCGATGACCTTTACCGCGGTCAGCATCTCCGCGTGGGCAAGCGAGCCCTGGATATCGAACATTGCCAGTCGTTTATCAAAGTCAACGGATGCGGTGTAGCGCTTGACGAGGTCCGATACGGGTTCGGAAAAGCGTGCCGACCAGGCTTCGGATTTTTTATCAAACTGGCTTTGGGTAGGGTTTTGAGTATTTTTCATGATCTGCAAATTATAGAACGCTGCGTGAATAAGCCTCTCGTGCGATAATTTTTTCTCTCAATAATTTGTTTTGACCGGAAACGACATGGCAGCGGCAAGAGTAGGAATCGCGCAAATTAATGCTTGTGTAGGGGATTTGGCAGGAAATGCAGCCAAAATCCTTGCCGCTGCACGCGCAGCACACACAGCAGGAGCACAGGTCTTGTTGACGCCTGAGATGGTTTTGACGGGCTATCCGCCAGAGGATTTATTGCTTCGGCCAGCCTTTACAGACGAAAACGAGCGCGTACTTGCGCGACTGTGTACTGATCTTGCTCAGTTTGACGGCCTGCATGTGGTGGTCGGTCATGTCCGCGCGCTTGAATTTGGCCTGATGAATGCGGCGAGTGTCTTATGTAACGGACAGGTACTTGGCACCTATTACAAACGTGAATTACCCAATTATTCTGTTTTTGATGAAAAGCGATATTTCTCACCCGGTTCGCATGCGGTGACATTTGACGTCAACGGTGTTTCATTTGGAATCAATATCTGTGAAGATGCCTGGTTCGAAAGTGCCCCGCGCGCGGCAGCAGAGGAGGGTGCACGTTGTCTGCTGGTACTGAATGCCTCACCTTTTAATCTCGGAAAACCAGCCCAGAGAGTCGCTGTCGCATCTAGGTGTGTACAACAAAACGGTTGTTCTCTGATTTATGCAAATCTGACTGGCGCACAAGACGAGTTGGTATTCGATGGCGCATCCTTTGCGATGTCACCCGAAGCACAGATCACAACACAACTTAGTGATTTCAAAGAAGACTTAGCCTTTGTCGATGTGGATACACAAGGTGGATTACATGCTGCGCATGTTTTAGCTCCTATTGATTTAGTCGCTGATTCTTCTATAGATAGCGGCCCTGCACTGGACGGTTCTGTTGAGTGGCAGGTCTGGGAGGCACTCAAAGTAGGCCTCAAAGATTACGTGACCAAAAACGGTTTTAAAACCGTCATTCTCGGCTTGTCTGGCGGGATTGACTCGGCCGTTGTGATGGCTGTCGCGGTCGACGCACTGGGGGCTGATCGCGTTCACGCGGTCATGATGCCCTCACGCTATACAGCCGATATCTCACAAGTCGATGCCCGTGACATGGCGAAACGTCTTGGTGTGCATTATGAGGAAATCGAAATCGCGAGTCTGGCCGCTGCTTATGATGCGGCGCTTGCGCCCATGTTCGCGGGACGCGCGCTGGATGCGACCGAAGAAAACATTCAGGCGCGTGTGCGTGGCATGCTGCTGATGGCGCTGTCCAACAAGTTTGGACATATCGTACTCACCACCGGTAACAAATCGGAGCTCTCGACGGGATATTGCACACTTTATGGCGACATGGCGGGTGGATTTGCTGTCCTTAAAGATGTTGCGAAAACGCTTGTTTATAAACTGGCGCGCTGGCGGAACCAGACCACGGAAGTCATTCCTGATCGCATCATTACGCGTCCACCTTCAGCCGAATTGCGTCCTGACCAGACTGACCAGGATAATCTGCCTGAATACGATGTGATCGATGCCATTATTGAACGCTATATGGAAAACAATCAGAGCGTGGCTGAGGTGATCGCTGCTGGTTACCCTCAGGCCGCTGTCGAGCAAATCGTGCGTTTAATTCGTATCAATGAATACAAGCGCAGACAGAGCCCGCCTGGACCACGGATTACAAATCGTGCGTTTGGACGCGATTGGCGTTATCCTCTGTCTAACGGGTTCAGAGAATCAAATTGACCCCTTTTAACTATTTCGAATTTCTACAGGACTTACCGTGAAGCAAGTTACCGCCATTATCAAGCCCTTTAAACTCGACGAAGTGCGCGAAGCGCTGGCCGAAGTTGGTGTCAATGGATTGACTGTGACTGAAGTTAAAGGCTTTGGTCGTCAAAAAGGCCACACGGAGTTGTACCGTGGAGCAGAGTATGTCGTTGATTTTTTGCCAAAAATCCGCGTAGAAATGGTTGTTGCCGATGAGCTTGTGGAGGATGTGATCGAGGCGGTGGTTAAAGCAGCTCGAACCGGCAAGATTGGCGATGGCAAGATTTTTGTTTCCGATGTCCTGCAAGCCATTCGTATTCGTACAGGCGAGACAGGC
>CAIPID010000151.1 GCA_903865015.1 uncultured beta proteobacterium
CTGTGTCTTTGGATCATCGATGCAGATACGATAATGACACGCTAGTGCAAGCTCAAAACCACCTCCAACCGCCGAACCATTGATAGCCGCCACCACAGGTTTACCAAGTGTCTCGAGCTGCCTGAACGCATGCTTGACGACAGCAATCTGATCAAACAACTGCCCGGCATCCTCTGCCTTGAGTTGATAGAGATAGTTGAGATCACCGCCAGCGAAAAAAGTACTTTTTGCTGAAGCAAAAATCACCCCTGTGATGCTGTCTTTTTCCTTGACTACGCGCTCAATTGTCTCTATCAGACAATCTCGCATTTCATCATTCAAGGTATTGACGCGCTGACCCTCAGAATTAAAAGTCAACGTGACAATATTGTCTGAATCCTTGGCGTAGTGGATTGGCAACGTCATTTTAAAGTTGACTCGATCGCCAGGGCGGCTGCCGCCAGTCGCGCATCATCACCATTGACCGAAGACACCATCAAGCCTACCGGCAACTCACCCGTAACGTGGCATGGGAGACTGAATGAACAACCATCGAGCACATTGATGGTGAATGTATTGCGCAACAGTAATCCGTTCGCTTTGAAAAATGCCTCATCCGAGGCCAGCAAATCAGCGATCACGGGTGCTACAACCGGAATGGTTGGACTGAGCATAGCGTCGTAGCCTTCTACCGCGTGCTCCACACGTTTGATCCAATCACGGCGTGCATCGAGCAAATTAATATATTGCTGTGCTGTCACCGTCGCTCCGAGCATCATGCGCTGAGCGACCCTGTGATCAAACTGATCCTGTGCGCGCGCGAGTCTTGCGTGGTGCTCGGCATAACCCTCGATAGGCGATAGGCCACCGGGTGCATTGATTTTAGGAATTTCTGCCAGCTCGGCCAGGGGTATTTCGATAATCTGTGCGCCCGCCGCTGATAGCGCTGAAAGTGTGCGGGCGAATACGCGCGACACATGTTCATCCATACCATCGAGCACAACGGTCTGCGGCACAGCGAATCGCATACCACTCAGAGGGCGATGACGCACAGGCAACATCGCACCTGACAGGACAGCATCCACCGTGATGCAGTCCTGCACGCTGCGGGTCATGGCACACACTGTATCCAGTGTGCGAGACAATTCAAGCGCACCGGTCAGGGGTACGCGATTTTGTGTACTCTTAAATCCTACAATTCCACAGACTGCCGCCGGGATACGGATTGAACCACCCGTATCGGAACCCAGACCAGCCACCGCTAATCCCAATGCTACTGAAACGGCTGCACCCGAAGAAGAACCACCCGGTATGCGTGCAACCTTTGGATCTGTAGGATTCACAGGTGTACCGTAGTGAGGATTGATACCGATTCCAGAAAATGCGAATTCAGTCATGTTTGTCTTGCCGATAATCGCAGCGCCCGAGGCACGAATCCGTGACACGACCGTGGCATCCTGAGTCTGCACGGGCTCACCCTTGCAAACGATCGACCCCGACATGGTGGTCTCGCCTGCGACACCATACAGATCTTTAATCGTAAACGGCAAACCCGCCAGCGCCGGTTGGACAACTCCCGCAGCTTGCGCCGCATCGGCCGCACGTGCGCTAGCCAGTGCCGCCTCAGGGTAGAGTTTGGTGAATACGCTTGTAGCAGCCTTACTCGCAGCACCTTCAAGAGCATGCGCGACTAGTTTTTCGCGGGTCGTTTCGCCGCTCGCCAGTCGCAGGTTAAGCTGATCAATAGTTTGTGTAATGTGAGCCATGTTTATTTTTATAAAGTTTAAATAAGTGAAAAGCCGCTTGACGCGGCTCGTTGTGATTAGAGTTAATAATAATCAAGCAATCACAGGGAGCATATCCACCGCATAGCGATGAACGATGCTGCGATTGCGGCGGGGATCACGAATCTCGAGTTCCATCTGCGCGGCAGGACGGATCCCCTCGCCTACTGCATTTTTTATCGCAGTCAGTGTGCCGCACGAGACGAAGCTACCGGCATCGACTGACTCGCCTGGGTAGCAACCATCACGCAAAGATACTAAGGGCCTGATCGAAGCAAACAAGCCCTTTTGGTAATCTACCCACTTACCATTTTCAAAAATACGGGAATGTAATTCCAACTCATCCTGATAGCCTGCCACGTCAGACCAGCGCCACGCCGCTTTAGCAATTGGCTTGGGACACATTTGTTTTGAAACCGCGACAGAATAGGTCTCTACCTTACGATCGGTATGATCTGAACCCACTGTGAGCCACCAGTCGCCCGAGGCATAAAACAAAACGGGCTCGGCTTCACCCGAACTGTCAAACCCAAGGACCTCAATCATGTCGGCCTGGGTGAGCAGCGTCGCGCTGCCGCGGTAATAAAGCGGGACGGTCGAGGGTGCAGGCACGCCCAACAACTCAAGCTCATGAATATGATGTTGGATAGCATCGGCATCTCGACCGGTCCAGCCTGCTATGACGAAATGCGCAGGCGCAACGGACTGTAAGGAAGATTGAAGCGTACCGTCTGCTGCGGCAGACTCACAGGAAAAATATAGATGAGGTGTCATGAAATCAACCAAATAAAAATCAGCGAATAGGGTAAATAATCAAGAAAGCACTGCCGGCAACCACAATGCAATCGAAGGGAACATCATCAGGATAATAATCGCCAGCATATAGACAAACATGAAGGGCATCACACCTGTAAACACATCGGTAATCGGTCCGGGCTGCCTTCGCATACCTTGCAGGACATACAACACCGTGCCATCCGGCGGACTGATCATCGCGATCTCAACCAGCATGGTAATGACCACGCCAAACCAGATCGGGTCATACCCTAAGGCTTTGACCACAGGGAACAGCAATGGAATGGTGCAAATCACCATCGACATGCCTTCCATGAACGTACCCAGTGCAAGATAAAACCCGATGATGACCAGCATGATCGCCCAGCCAGGCAAAGGCAAACCCGTTAGAAATTTTGCCAGCATCTGGGGGACGCCCAGCGATGACAGGATGTAATTCAGGACATAGGCGCCAAACAAAATCAGCGCAATCATTGAGGTCGTACGCGCGGTCGCATGCATCGACTCGGCGAGCATTTTCCAGTTGAGTTTACGATCAACCAGAGAGAGGACGAGACTGCCCGCTACACCAAGCGCAGCGGACTCGGTTGGCGTTGCCACACCGGCATAAATCGTGCCAAGAACAAGTCCGATCAACAGGGCTGTCGGTAACAAATCTGACAGACTGGCAAGGCGATGCCGCCACGTAACAGCCGGGCCGACGACGTCCTCATGCAATTTAAGCTTGTAGCTGTAATACAAAATAACAAGGATAAATAACAGCACAACCAGAATACTTGGCCCAATCGCAGCGATGTACAACGCACCAACAGAGGTCTCTGTAATGAGACCATAAATAATGAAGGTAATGCCAGGCGGAATCAGATTACCGAGCGCACCACCTGCGGCCAGAGAACCCAGCACAAGCTTAGGCGGGTATTTACTTTTTTCGAAGTAAGGCAGTGCAACTGAACCCATGGTCGCAGCGGTCGCCACACTGGAACCTGCCACCGCTGAAAACACGCCACAGGCAAGAATATTGGTGTGTAGCAAGCCACCTGGCAAGCGTCCCATCCAGACATTCAACCCACGATACAACCGCTCAGACAGCCCCGCGCGCAACATGATCTCGCCCATCAATAAAAACAACGGGACCGATACCAGCACAAAATTAGTCGAAGGCCCCCAGATCATTTCTCCAATGAAATTCCAGAAAGGCCGATCGGACAACCCAAAACCCGCAAGCAAGGCAAGCGAGGACAACGCCGCGCCTACATAGATACCACCTGCAAAAAAACCAGCAAATGCAACCAGCACAGCCGCAAGTGCCCACCAGGGCACTGAGGAGGCAGAGACCGCAGCAGCACCGCCCGCTCCACCGAATAGCGTTGCTGCACCGATGACGACCGCCATCACCACAATAAAGACGATCGCGATCATTTATGCACTCCATCGGTCGCAACCGGGATATGCATCGCAGTTTGTGCCTCAGCGACCGCCTCAAGTGTTTCGACGGCTTCGTCCTCGTAGGTCCGTGCCATCAGGGCGCGATCCATCGCATCAAGCTGTCCGGTTGCGAGCTGCTTGACCGCGCGCAGTGCAAGTGCAAGCGCCGCAAGCAATAACAACACAAATCCGGCAGCCCAAAGACCTTGCGGTATGACCAAGGGCGTGCGCAGCGTTGTGAGATCCGTTGCGTTAAAGGCAAACGAATCACTGGCCAGACTAAACGAGCCCCAAACATAGAACCCTGTCGACACAATCAGTGCAATCAAGGAAAGCATGTGCAACCAGACACGCACGCGCAATGGCATTTTTTGCACCAGCACATCAATGCGCACGTGACCTCTTTCAAACAACGTCCCCGCCAGCCCCCAGCTCATGCCGACCGCCATCAAATAACCGGTCAACTCAATCGTAGCCTCGGACGAAAACCCGAGCAGCTGGCGAGCACCGATATCGAAACAGATCAATGCAGTGATAATGAGATAACAAAATCCCGCGACGAACATCGCGCGCTGACTGATCCATTCCAGACATCGGTACATACTTATTTACCTGCCGTGTACTGAATACCTGTAATGGGTGCTATCACCTCGTTGTACACCACACCACAACGGTCGCCACAGCGTTTAACCCAGGCAGGCAATACCGTTTCCGCCAAGTCTTTTTTCACAACATCCGCCGCACCGGCCTGTGCCTTGACTTCGACCATTGGCTTTTTCACCAGCGTGGCCAGTTTGCAGCCTTCGGCACGCCCTACGTTACAGGCAACACCGTCGTCGGTTGCTTCGAGACCCAGCTTCCACTGCGCATCCTGAATCGCTGCAAAGGTCTTTTCAAACTCAGCGCGTACGGTCGGATCAAGCTTGTTCCACCACGCAAGATTCACGAAATATCCCGCAGTCGACCAAGACAAGGACATTGTGTAGAGATGCGTCGTGACTTCAGGCCATTTAACGCTATTGCCTGAACCAGAACCTGTGATGCCGCAGTCAACAGTCCCACGCTCAAGCGCGGTATAGACCTCACCAAAAGCGAGCGACACAGGCTGTCCTCCGAGTGCTTTAACCAGATCTGCCGAAGAAGGTCCGTTAGTACGTACTTTCAGGCCTTTGAGATCAGCCAGCGTGGCAATCGGTTTACGGCAGAACAACATCTGTCCGGAAAAAGGATAGGTGGCGACAAGCTTGATGCCCAAACGCTCAAGCTCTTTATTTGCAACAGGCAACATCGCGTCTGCGACACGTCGCGCTTGTTTGATATCAGGATTCATACCCGCCAGATCCACGCCATCAAGCATCGGCACATCACCCGAAACAGTCGTCAGTGGCGCTGCCGCGATATCAACCTGGCCAGATCTGACCAGACGCAACACTTCAGGACCATTGACGTTACGTTCTGGCCACGCGGCTAGAGTCACCTCAACACGACCGTTGGTTGCTTTGGCCATCCCGTCGCGCAACAGCGGTTGATCGACTGTTGTGTACTGCGGCATATTTGCCGTCACTTGCGTAATCGCTTGCACAGAGACTTTAGGGCCAGCGGCAGCCGTTTGCGCGGATGCGTTTGAGGCTGACAGCACTGTCAGCATTGCAGCAAACAGAACCGATGCTTTGAATGATTTCATGCACAAACTCCTAAAAAATTCTGGAACAGTTAGAAAAATCAGAAACTAGCTAAGCGGTGATTCAATAAATCGGTAATTAGCATCGCACCCGGTGAGTGCGTGATACAGAAAGGCGGACGCGCAGCCATCGCGACGGACTGCGGCGTGACCCCACACGCCCAGAAAACCGGTAATTCATCATCCTTGACCTCAACAGGATCGCCAAAATCAGGTTTGTATAAATCATCAATACCAATCATATGCGGCAGACCGATATGAACAGGTGCGCCATGCACTCTCGGAAATCGTGACGTGACCTGGACGGCCCGGACTACGTCGGCGGGCTTCATAGGACGCATGGAAACAACCATGGGTCCATGGAACACACCAGCAGGGTCAGTTTGAATATTGGTGCGGTACATCGGGACATTGCTGCCACAGTCGATGTGACGCATCGGGATACCTGCTTCGATCAGTGCCTGCTCAAACGAAAACGAGCAACCGAGTAAAAAGCTCACCAGATCGTCACGCCAGACACTGTTGATATCGGAAGGCTCATCGACCATCACGCCGTCTTTCCAGACACGATAGCGGGGGATGTCGCTACGAATATCCAGGTCTTGACCAAGTGCAGGAATCATCGGATTACCGGGCTCGGACACCGCCAAAACAGGACAGGGCTGAGGATTACGCTGACAAAACAGCAAGAAATCATTCGCAAGGTCTTTGGGCAAAATCATGAGGTTGCCCTGCACATACCCAGGCGCCATGCCGGCAGTATTGCCTTGCCATTGCTGATTACGAACCCGCAGGCGCGCTTCATAGGCAGGATTTAAACCCGCGGCGAGCACAATCGATTCAGAAGCGCGTACGTCATTCATAAAAAAGTCCTCAAAGGATAAGCATGACTACAAGCAATATCCGTACCAGTATCTCTTTGATATTGAGCAACGATGCCTAAGTGTCACGCAGCTTCGGCCCCGGGTCAAGGTCAGCCGCTCAATCCGACCAGAGAGCTTTAGATTTTGTCACTAAAAAAGCAGGCATCTGCCAATTCCAGCGAATCGCTGCAGCTCTCATGCCAAAACTGAAAAGCGTACAAGTAACCAGCACACGCCCTTTGTCGTCAGGAAAAAAGTACATCAGCGCCATCATCAGCACACAACCCAGTGCGACAGGGACTGCATAGATCTCCGTGGACATGATGAGGGTTTTGCGCCCAACAATCACATCGCGAATGATGCCCCCACCAATTGCTGTAATGACTCCAAGGATGATTGGACCCAACGGCCAGGCGAAATCAAGTTCCCAGCATTTAAGCGCACCATTCATTCCAAATAGGGCCGCTCCCAGACCGTCGGTGTAAATCATGAGGGTATAGATCTGCGGCAGGGTAAAGAATTTACGTGCGACAAAAGCCAAAATACTGGACGCCACGGCAACTCGGACGAAAACCAAATCTGACGCCCAGAATATGGGGACATCCAGAATAATGTCTCGAACGGTACCGCCACCAACGGCAGTAATCACCCCAAGGACAATCACGCCAAAAATATCTACGCCTCGATCAGCAATCGCCAGTACCGCAGTGACCGCGAATGCAACAGTGCCTGCAATCGCCAGCCAGAAATTAATCGCATCCAGTGTCATGTGTCTTTGCCTGTTTAAGAGGAGTTCTTACGAGTATTATCTGACATGAATTGCCCTCCAAACAAAAATCAGGCAATGAGACAACAAACACTCCCGCCTTTTGACTACAGGACTCACTTTCATGTCGAACAACAAACCTGCGAAATTGCACGCCCGCCTCCAGCAACCCGGTCTGGTGACGGCCCCCGGTGTCTACGACATGGTTTCCTTACGTCTGGCCGATACATTTGACTTTGACGCACTGTATATGACCGGATTTGGAGCAGTCGCTTCGCATCTGGGGCTTCCAGATGCAGGTCTGGCGACCTATAGCGACATGGTGGGGCGTGTCAATGCGATGGCGCAAATGGCGCACACGCCTCTGATTGCAGATGGAGATACGGGTTACGGTGGACTGTTAAACGTCCGCCACACGGTCCAGGGTTACGAAAAAGCAGGCGCCTCGGCCATCCAGCTCGAAGATCAGGAGTTTCCCAAAAAATGTGGTCACACTCCCGGACGGCGCGTTATCCCTACCGAAGATATGGTGCGCAAAATCCGCGTGGCAGTCGAGGCGCGTGAATCAAAAGATTTCCTGATCATCGCACGTACGGATTCACGTACGACATTAGGGCTGGATGAGGCCTTGCGTCGCGCCGAGGCGTATGCCAAGGCAGGTGCAGATATTTTATTTGTGGAATCTCCCGAGTCAGAAGAAGAAATGCGCAAGATCGGTGCCTCCTTTGATGTACCGCTGCTTGCAAATATGGTGGAAAAAGGTCGCACCCCCGTGCTGAGCAAGTCTGAACTGGAAGACATCGGCTACAAACTCGCGATTTTCCCCGTGACAGCCTTGCTGGCTGGGGTTCAAGCCATGACACAGGTTTACCAGCAATTCAAAAACACAGGTTCTTCTGTCGGTCAAAATGCCGAACTCTACGACTTCACTGCGCTCACCAAACTGATGGGCTTTGAGGATGTCTGGGAATTTGACAAGCGTCACGCCGACTAATTTTTGAGAAAATAAATATGATCAATTACTTGAGGTCTGGCGCACGAGTTGCTGCGCTAGCGAGTTTGACACTGGCCGGATTAAGTTTTGTGCCGCAGGTGGGCGC
This sequence comes from uncultured beta proteobacterium, assembly GCA_903865015.1. Lineage (GTDB taxonomy): Bacteria > Pseudomonadota > Gammaproteobacteria > Burkholderiales > Burkholderiaceae_B > Zwartia. The sequence goes on from CAIPID010000151.1 coordinate 8,394, forward strand.
ACAGACAAACTTTCCCATTAAGTCAATTCGTCTGGTGGTTCCGTTTGCGCCCGGTGGTGTCACCGATACAAGCGGACGGCTGATTGCAGAAAATCTGTCCAAACGTTTGGGTCAGCAAGTTTTTGTAGAAAATAAACCCGGTGCGTCTGGCAATATCGGTACTGCGCAAGTCGCCAATGCCGAGCCCGACGGCTACACCCTAGTTCTGGGCTTTGACGGGACGATGGTGATCAATCCACACGTCTTTGACAAGGTACCATTTGATACGCTCAAAGATTTTGCTCCTGTCGGCAAAATTGGCAATGCCATACTAATCCTTGTTGCTAACCCCTCATTGCCTGCAAAGACCTTGCAAGAAGTGGTGGCGCTCTCTAACAAGCAAAGTGGTGGTCTGAGCTATGGCACCTCAGGTGTCGGCGGCACGCCCCACATCGCAGGCGAACTCCTCAATCAGCAAAGCGGCTCCAAACTTGTGCATGTCCCATACAAAGGCGGTGGGCAAGCGTTAATTGACGTGCAGGGCGGCACCATTCCGTTGGTCTACACGGCAGTCGCTGGTGCTTATCAACTCGTCCAGACAGGCCGTGTCATTCCAATCGCTGTATCAAGTGCGCAGCGAGCCAGTTCAATGCCTGATGTCCCGACGTTCATCGAAGCAGGCTTAAAGGATTTCGTGGTGGATTCTTGGGTAGGCATTTTTGCACCAGCCAAAACCCCCACAGCAGTGGTGACAATACTGAATAACGCATTAAATCAGGTACTTAAAGACCCGGAAGTCATCGCCAAGCTCAATACACTTGGCATTACTGCCGCCCCCGGTACTCCTGAAAAATTCAGAGAAGAAATTAAAAATGATTTAGCCCGCTACGGAAAAGTTGTTAAAGCCGCGGGGATCCGAGTTGACTAAAAGAGTCGACTAATCGAGGGTTTTCACTAGGTACTGCTAAAATAGCAATCGCTGGTTCTATGGGGAATCAGCGTTACTTTCAGGATACGTTCATGAAATCGTCACGTCGCCAATTCATCATTTATTCGGCAGCAGGCTTAGCCTCACTGTCAATGTCCAATCAAGCCAGTGCACAAGCCATGGTTGCAGAGACCGACCCACAAGCGGTTGGCTTGGGCTACAAAGCAGATGCATCAACAGTCGACAAGGCAAAATTTGCAAAATATGCGGATGGCAACAACTGCTCAAACTGCCAGCTCTATATGAGCAAGTCAGCTGATGCAGGCTCCTGTGGAATCTTCCCAGGCAAGCTAGTTTCAGCGAAAGGCTGGTGTAACGCCTGGGTCAAAAAAGCGTAATTGAACGTTATGACCGAAAGCGTTTTTGACCGCTAGTAAAAAGATGTAAAA
>CAIPID010000152.1 GCA_903865015.1 uncultured beta proteobacterium
CCAATCGTTGAAACCGTGATGAATGTCATGTAAAAACTGTCGAACCAAGCGTGCTCGCCGTGCGTGAGTATTTGATACCCAACGGTACCCAAGACGTGCACGCCAATCAGTCCCATCAGTACCATATAGAGCAAAGTTTTCAGGTGACTGTTATCACCATTGCGCACTCGCATCATATTTTGTAGATTAAATCGTCTGAATATGTGTTCATTATTCTTCAAATTCCTGCGTTTCGTAAATAAATCTTAGTCAAAGGTAAGCCAATGCTGCAAATGCACAAATAACATCGGGTTTTAGGTTGAATCTGTCCCTCTACACCCTTAAGCTTAATACAATGAAAGATTGAAAAGTGCAGGCTCCGTATTTATGAAATCGCGTCAACCTTTACCCACATTAACTCTGGGTGCTATTGGAGTTGTTTTTGGTGATATTGGTACTAGCCCACTCTATGCACTAAAAGAAATATTTAGCGGTCACCATCCCATCGAAGTCAATCAGGCGAAAGTGCTCGGGCTACTTTCCATGATTTTCTGGTCGATCATGGTATTGGTTTCAATTAAATACGTCGCAATCATTATGCGGGCAGATAACCGTGGCGAAGGAGGCTCTCTGGCGCTGCTTGCTTTGGTGACTGACAAAGCCACCCATGCCGGTCTGAAATGGATCATCACGATGCTGGGCATCTTTGCCGCTGCGCTGTTTTACGGTGACAGTATGATCACACCAGCTATCTCGGTGCTTTCTGCCGTTGAGGGTCTGGAAATCATCACCCCGACGCTCAATAAATTCGTGGTACCGATCACTCTGGTTGTGCTCACCGGCTTATTCATGATCCAAAAGCGTGGCACAGGTGTTGTTGGTTTGTACTTTGGACCTGTGATGATTCTGTGGTTTGGTATTTTGGGCGTACTGGGTCTTTTGCAAATCATTCAAAACCCAAGTGTGCTGATCGCACTCAATCCCTATTACGCGTTTCACTTCATCACGGTCCACCCGAAACTCGCCTTTCTGGCCCTCTCAGCGGTAGTTTTAGCTGTGACCGGAGGAGAGGCTCTTTACACGGACATGGGCCACTTTGGTCGCTTACCGATTCGTCTGGCATGGTTTGGTTTTGTCATGCCAGCACTTGTACTGAATTACTTTGGTCAGGGAGCATTACTGCTCAATGATCCCTCCTCTATCCAAAATCCTTTCTACCTGCTCGCGCCTGAATGGGCGTTGATACCTATGGTTGTGCTGTCTACGGCCGCAACTGTGATCGCATCCCAGGCTGTGATCTCAGGTGCATTTTCTGTTGCACGCCAAACAGTGCAAATGGGATTACTGCCGCGCATGATGATTGTGCACACGTCAGGTAAAGAGGAAGGTCAGATTTATGTGCCGTTCACGAACTGGACGCTTTTTGTCGCAGTCATTGCGCTGGTGATCGGATTTAAATCCTCCTCGAATCTTGCCGCTGCCTATGGTCTGGCTGTTACGGGGACGATGCTGATCGATACGGTTCTTGTTTCGTTCGTGATGGTGCTGATCTGGCGATGGCACTTGCTCACCACGGCAGCGGTCATCATTCCGCTGCTAATGATAGATATTGCTTTCTTTTCGGCAAACGCTCTTAAAATCCCCGATGGCGGATGGTTCCCTCTGGCAATTGGTGCTGTGTCATTTATTGTGCTGACCACCTGGCGAAAAGGCAGACAAGTCGTTGGTGCGGAGATATCCAAACACAGCATGCCCATGGATGCCTTTATTTCTGCGATAGATGATGTACATCGTGTCAGCGGCACGGCAGTTTTTATGACGAGCTCACAAAACGGTGTGCCCTCAGCGCTGCTGCACAATCTCAAACACAATCAGATCTTGCATGAGCGTGTCGTATTAATGACGATAGAAACAACCGATACACCGACAGTACG
>CAIPID010000153.1 GCA_903865015.1 uncultured beta proteobacterium
CCACAACAATCACTGCGAACGCTACAGGCGCGCCGAACACGCCAGCCGCAATAGGCTGGATCCCCCACAATAAATCAATCGGCGCGCTGCGCGGCACGCCAAGTACCAGTTCGCGTAACCAGGCTTGTGTCGCAATCATGTAGGCGAATGTTGTCAGCAAGCCCGCCAACATCCCAAGTGTCGCGCCCCACTTGTTGGCGCGTTTCCAGAAAATCCCCATCACCAGCACAGGAAAAAAAGCCGAGGCTGCGAACGAAAACGCGGCACCCACCAAAAATAAAATATCTGCAGGCGTGCGCGTAGCCACCCAGGCCGCGGCAAAAGCGACCAGCAATAGCAGCACCTTGGAGACGATCACACGTCGGCCCGCGCTCATACTTGGCGAGACCATTCTAAAAATAGTGTCGTGCGATAGCGCATTTGAAAGTGTCAACAACAGGCCATCGGCAGTTGATAACGCAGCAGCCAACGCGCCTGCCGCCACCAGACCTGAAATCACATAAGGTAGGCCTGCAATTTCAGGGGTCGCAAGCACCACGACATCCGCACCGATATGAATTTCGGACAATTGCACCACGCCATCGTGATTCACATCCATCAAATCAATCAACGAGCGGTCTACCGCTGTCCACGCATGCACCCAGGAGGGTAAATCGGCATATGTCATACCGACAAGATTGGTATAGATTTCATACTTCACCAAAATTGCCAGTGCTGGCGCCATAAAATAAAGCAACAAAATAAAGAGCAAAGACCAAAAGACTGATTGACGCGCCGCGCTCACAGAGGGCGTAGTCAGCGAGCGCGTCAAAATATGCGGCAGTCCTGCAGTACCAAGCATCAGACACAATACGATCGCTATAAAATTATTGCGAACATACTCCGTACTTTCACCGGATTTACGGGCAAAGGGCTCAGCATGCGGAGCGGGAGGCGAAGCCCGCGCGGCATAATCGTCACGCGCGCGCGACCACTCGGTACGCGCAGACTCCACGTTGGTTGGGTATCCAGAAAGTTCGCGCTCCAGACCACGCACATCCACCATCGAGGCATCATTGGCGCGTGCACGCAGTAACTGCAGGCGAAGCTTTTTATTTTCTTCACCTAAAGACTCGGGTAAGGCATCTATGCGCGCCTGCATCTCGTCTGCACGCATCTGCCAGACCAGTCTGACGCTGCGCTCATCAGGATCAAAGGTCAGCTCACGCTCGCGCTCTGTAACTTGTTGCAATACAGCACTGGCGGCGACCTGAGGAACGGGCTGTCCGGTTTGTTTGACGGACAGCCAGATCACCGGTACCAGATAAGCGATCAGCAAAATAATATATTGTCCGACCTGCGTCCAGGTCACCGCACGCATACCACCCAAAAACGAACAAACCAACATGCCACCGAGCGCGATAAAAATCCCTAGTTCAAAAGAGATCCCCGTCATACGCGTGGTGATAATTCCTACCCCATAAATTTGTGCCACCAGGTATGTAAAAGAACACAGTACAGCACAAAACACGCCCACAAATCTGGGAAGATTGCCACCAAATCGTGCGCCTAAAAAATCCGGTATCGTGAATCGGCCGAATTTACGCAAATAAGGGGCCAGCAATAGTGCCACCAGCACGTATCCACCCGTCCATCCAAGGATATAGGCCAATCCGTTATAGCCTGTTAAATAGAGCGTCCCGGCCACACCGATAAAGGATGCAACGGACATCCAGTCCGCCGCGGTCGCCATACCGTTAAACACCGCGGGCACGCTTCTGCCGGCAACGTAGTATTCAATCGGATCGGAGGTTCTGCAATAAATCCCGATCCCCGCATACAAAACAACCGTCACGAGTAAAAAAACGTAACCAATCCAGTGTCTTGCCAATCCGAGTATTTCGAGTAAAGCCAGGACTAAGATCAGCAAAGCAAAGCCAAAGGCGTAGAGGATGTAGCCACGCCATAAGCGTGTATTGCGCTCTGATTGAGAATTGTTACCTGATCTGAACATTATTGATCCTGCTGCGCGCGCCGCGCAGCATCCAGGCGATTCATATACCAGGCATACCAGCCAATCATCACCAGAAAAACTGCTGGTGCGCCAATCGCAGCCATCCAGAAAGAAAAGGGCCAGCCAAAAATAAATACCTTTGACAAGTCGATGGCAAAATAAACGGGGACAAAAATTACAAATAACCACATCAGCAGCAAGACGCTAATGACGAGTTGATTACGATGCCAGTAAGACAGCCTTTTGTTTACCATTCGCCCATCAGCCTTTATTCAAACAACCATCACCGTCAATCGAACGCACAAGCGACAACGGCCAGCACGTGAGTGCCGGCCGTTGCGCGTTTTTTGCTCTTATTGAATACTGCTTATTTTTTTTAAAGCCAGTTGTGCCGGCCCGCCCATTTTGAGCATTTGTCCCCTCACCTGCTTGAAGTCCATTCTGCACGACCATCGCACAATCCACATCAGGGTATGCCCTTAATTAGAGCGAAAATATTGTTTTTTTACAAAACCGCCCGGATAAGTTGCATAAAAAATATTGTCAGGCAAAACAATCGGGCATTACATATTCTCAATCATCGCCAGACCAAAACCAGAACACGAAACTTGTGCGGCGCCTAGCAACAAACGCGCAAGGTCATAGGTAACTTTTTTGGACAAAATTGTTTTTTCCATGCTGCTGATAATAAGGTCCGCTGCTTCGGTCCAGCCTATATGGCGCAGCATCATTTCGGCAGACAAAATTTCCGAACCAGGATTGACATAATCTTTCCCAGCATACTTTGGTGCGGTACCCGAGGTGGCTTCGAACATCGCGACCGAATCAGACATATTCGCACCCGGTGCGATGCCCACCCCTCCAACCTGCGCCGCCAATGCATCTGAAAGATAGTCGCCATTCAGATTGAGCGTCGCAATCACACTGTATTCGTTTGGACGCAACAAGATCTGTTGCATGAATGCATCGGCAATCACGTCTTTGACGATAATGTCACGGCCAGTCTTGGGATTTTTAAATTTGCACCACGGTCCTGCGTCAATAGGCTGCGCACCGAACTCCTCTTGCGCAAGTTCATAGGCCCAGTCGCGGAAGGCGCCTTCGGTGAATTTCATGATGTTGCCTTTATGCACGATCGTGCATGAAGGCAGATTGTGTTCGATCGTATAGAGCAAAGCCTTGCGTACCAAGCGCTTGGTGCCTTCGCTCGAGACCGGTTTGATCGCGATGCCAGAAGTTTCGGGAAAACGGATTTGCGTCACGCCCAGTTTATTTTGCAAAAAATCAATCAGCTCACGCGCCTGCGGTGTATGGGCAGCAAACTCGATACCCGCGTAAATATCTTCAGAGTTTTCGCGAAAAATCACCATATTGGTTTTCTCCGGCTCTCGCAGAGGCGAAGGCACTCCTTTCAAGTAGCGCACAGGCCTCAAACACACGTAAAGATCCAGGTGTTGACGCAGAGCAACGTTCAATGATCGAATGCCGCCGCCAACAGGCGTATTGAGAGGTCCTTTGATCGAAACCACAAACTCTTTGACGGCACGCAGCGTCTCATCAGGCAGTGACACGCCCTCTCCATAGAGTTTTCTTGATTTTTCCCCGGCATATATCTCCATCCAGTGGATCTTTCGGCTGCCTCCATAAGCCTTGGCGATCGCGGCGTCTACGACCTTTTTCATCACAGGTGTGATGTCAACGCCCGTCCCATCGCCTTCGATGAAGGGAATGATCGGCTCATCTGGAACATTCAGGGATGCATCGGGATTGATTGTTATTTTTTGACCTGCCAGGGGGATCTGAATGTGCTGATACGACATGTTTACTCCGGTACGCCTTAAAATGAAGAAGTATCTTATCCTGCATTACTTGGGTGCAATGCAGCATTTTGACCTTGTTCATCTATTCTTTTCAATCCGGGGCACAAACTCCCCAGTATCACCAGGCAACATTGCATGTTCAATCCTTCGCGCGATCAGGTCAGACAGTTTTTTATCGAAACGTGGCGCAAACACCGCGCGCTCGAAGTACTGACCCCTCTGGAAGCCATTGCACTTGGATGGATTGAAAAACATCCTGAATACCATGCAGATATTGAGCAATCCGACGCGATGACACGTGAATTCAATGTCGAAGAAGGTCGCACCAACCCATTCCTGCATCTTTCGATGCACCTCGCTATCGCAGAGCAACTATCGATCGATCACCCCCGGGGAATTCGAAGTGCTTACGAATCAATCGCTTCGCGCACCGACCCCCACCATGCCGCGCATGAAATCATGGAGTGTCTGGGTAAGGTTGTCTGGGAATCCCAACGACTGGGGACCGCGCTCGATAGCGATGCGTATATTGAACTAATTAGGCAGCGCGCCAGCCGCGACTGACGGGAATTTCAAAAATGAAGTGCTAAAAAAAACCGCTTAGAGAAGCGGTTTTTCTACTTATCGCCGTTTGTTGGCTGAATTACTTGCGAACAGCCAAAGGACCTGGCTGCGCAGCAAGCCAAGCTGAAACGTTAGCAATATCAGTCGCTGACAATTGAGCTGCAAATGCACCCATGATGGCGTTTTTACGGACGTTTGCTGTTGGCGAAGCACCTGCGCCACCACGTTGATAGGCTTTCAGGGCATGTGCGAGAAAATCAGCATGCTGGCCAGCCAGAATTGGATAAGCCGGGTCAACAGGTGACTTGGCATCCGCACCATGGCAAGAGGCACAATTTACTTTTTCCCAGACAGCTTTGCCAGCGGCCAGGTCAGCAGCCTGAGCAAAACCTGCTGTGGCGATCAGTGCGGCACCAGCGAGGGCGATCGAAAGATGTTTCATGAGAGCCCCCGGTTATTTAAGATTAGAGTAATAGGCAGCCAGATCAGCGATATCCTGATCTGAAAGGCTGGCCGCGATAGCGTCCATCGTAGGATGGCTACGATCGCCTTTGGCATAGGCATGCAAGGCAGCCTGAATGTATTTGTCGTTCTGGCCTGCGATCATAGGCACCGAGTAAACCTCGGGAAAGCTCGCGCGATAACCAGGGATACCGTGACAACCGATACACATCGACACTTTGGCACGTGATGCATCGGGCTTTCCTGCGTCGGCAGCCGTTGCGGGCGAGGCGACAAAACAGGCAGCAGCGACAGCCAACACACCGGTCAAACGGTTGACAAGATTTGAATTTTTAGATGAATGAGTTTTGAAGCGATACATATTGTTCGGCAACTTCATGAAAGGGCTCTGACGGAAGCAGAGAAAATCCCGGGTTTGTCCCGGCCGCAAAACGATTGGATTGTACGATAATTGGAGCGGTTAGACTTAACCGATTCGTATTTTCCCCTGAAACCCCTACTTTTTCAGCGACTAATGACCTCAGCTACCCCTACTCCAGCACAAAATCAGCGTTTTGACGGTACCGAACGCTACGTTGCGACCGAAGACCTCAAACTCGCTGTCAATGCCGCACTGACCCTGCAGCGCCCTTTGCTGATCAAAGGCGAGCCGGGCACCGGAAAAACCATGCTTGCAGAGGAAGTCGCCCAGGCACTCGGCCGTCCACTGTTGCAATGGCACATCAAATCCACAACCAAAGCGCATCAGGGGCTGTATGAATACGATGCAGTCTCCAGGCTGCGTGACTCCCAGCTCGGTGACGAGAAAGTCAAAGATATCCGCAACTACATCATGCAAGGCGTGTTGTGGCAAGCGTTTGAATCACCCGAGCCAGTCGTGCTGCTGATCGATGAAATCGACAAAGCCGATATCGAATTCCCTAATGATTTGCTGCGTGAACTCGACCAGATGGAGTTCCACGTCTACGAGACCCGCAGCACTGTCCGTGCGCTGCACCGCCCATTGGTGATCATTACCTCGAATAACGAAAAAGATCTGCCTGACGCGTTCTTGCGTCGCTGCTTCTTTCACTACATCCGATTCCCCGATCGCGATACCTTGCGCAGCATCGTAGATGTGCATTTCCCCAACTTGCATGCAGACGTCTTGCGTGCGGCGCTCGACACATTCTTTGCACTGCGCGATGCGCCGGGTCTGAAGAAAAAGCCTTCTACCTCTGAGTTCCTGGACTGGTTGCGTTTGCTGATCGCTGAGGACGTCAGTGCTGCACAGATTGATGCGCATGCAGCGACTGCCGTCCCCATGATGGCGGGTGCCTTACTCAAAAACGAACAAGACCTGCAACTGCTTGAACGCCTTGCCGCGGTTACACGCGGCACCACACGTCGCTAAACAGGAGCCAATATGTCAGCATCACAAGGTTTTAAAGTTCAACCAGGTCCTCATACCCTGACAGGCTATGGCGTTCGTCTCGCGCCCCTCACGCTTGCCCACACCGAAGCGCTGGCCGCGGCTGCGCGTGACGGCGAACTCTGGAATCTGCGCGTCACCTCCGTACCCGAACCAGACCAGACTGCGACCTATATCCAGACCGCCCTGGATGGTTTGGCTGCAGGGCATCGCGTACCTTTTGTGGTCATCGATGAAAATAGCGGCAAAGTGATTGGCTGCACCAGTTATCACGACATCCTGGCCCCCGTTGCACGCCTGGAAATCGGTTTTACCTGGTATGCAAAAAGCTATCAGCGCACGCACGTCAACACAGCTTGCAAACTGATGCTGCAAAAGCATGCGTTCGAGACGCTGGGTGCGGCAGTCGTGGGCTGGCGTACCGATAATTTCAATCACGCCTCTCGTCGTGCGATTGAAAGACTTGGCGCCAAGCTAGACGGCATCATCCGCCATCACGCTCTACGTCGCGACGGTACCGTGCGCGATACGGTGATGTATAGCGTCATCGCAGGCGACTGGCCTGAGATCCAAGCCCACCTGCTCTCTCAACTCAAACACCATGCTGCTTGATTTCTTTTATCACCTGCGCACGCAAAAGCTTCAGGTCTCCGTCAAGGAATACCTGACATTGCTGGAGGCATTGTCCTCGCCGCTGATGCCTCCCACGCTTGAAGATTTTTATTTTCTCGCACGCACGACATTGGTCAAAGACGAAACATTATTTGATCGCTTTGACCGTGCCTTTGCGACCTACTATCGCAGTCTTGAACAAAAACTCCCGGCAGGCAAAAAAATCCCGCTCGAGTGGCTGATTAAAGAACTCGAAAAAAACCTGACTCCCGAGCAAAAAGCAGAGCTTGAAAAGCACGGCTGGGACAAGCTCATGGAAATGTTCAAAGAGCGTCAGGAAGAACAAAAAGAACGTCACGAAGGTGGCAGTAAATGGATTGGCACCGGTGGCACCTCGCCTTTTGGTAATGGTGGCTATCATCCCGAGGGTGTGCGTGTGGGGGGTGTTTCCGCTGGTAATCGAACGGCCGTTAAAGTCTGGGACGAACGTCAATTCCGAGACTATGACGACTCGATCGAACTGGGCACGCGCAATTTCAAAGTCGCACTCAGACGTCTGCGCCGTTTCGCGCGCGAAGGTGCGGATTTCGAACTGGATCTGAACGACACGATCGCCAGCACGGCGCGTAATGCAGGGTATCTGGACATCAAACTGGTGCCCGAGCGCCACAACAATGTCAAAGTATTGATGTTGCTGGATGTGGGCGGCAGCATGGACGACCATATCGCGCGCGTCGAAGAGCTGTTTTCGGCCGCAAGCAGCGAGTTTCGCAATCTCGAAGTCTATTACTTCCACAACTGCCCTTATGAGCATTTATGGAAATCGAATCGACGCAGACAAATGGAGCGCTTTGAGACCTGGGATGTGCTGCGCAAATTCAATGCCGACTGGCGTCTGATTTTTGTAGGCGATGCAACCATGAGCCCTTATGAGATCCTCCAGCCGGGTGGCTCGGTTGAACACTACAACAAAGAATCCGGTGCTGACTGGTTGCAGCGCATGGTCACGACCTGGCCCAAAGCGGTCTGGCTCAATCCGGAGCCACAAGCTTCCTGGCAATACCGCCAGTCGATCGGCCTGATCAGAAATATTGTTCAAGACAAAATGTTCCCCGTCACGGTCTCAGGGATCGAGCAAGCCATGCGATTGCTTTCAAAGTGAACCAAACCGCTCGAACTTGCTCCAACAGGTTCGAGTCAATTTTTCAAACTGGATGTTTCCTATGCGTTTTCTGACTGACGCCGCTCGACGCGGCCTGCTGGGTGTAACCCTTTTCTTTGTTTTTTCGCAGGGATGGGCACTGACAGTTCCAGCAGGGATCAACGAAATCGCATCGGTTGAAGGCATCACCGAGTACCGTATCCAGAGCAACGGCCTGCGCATATTGCTAGCTCCCGATGACTCAAAACCCACCACCACGGTCAACATGACCTATCTGGTGGGTTCGCGCCACGAAAATTATGGCGAAACGGGTATGGCTCACCTGCTCGAACACATGCTTTTCAAAGGAACGCCCACCTATCCGAATGCGCTGGGGGAGTTTTCCAAGCGTGGCTTGCAAGCGAACGGCTCGACCTCGTCGGACCGCACAAACTATTACGCAAGCTTTGCTGCAAATCCCGAAACTCTCGCCTGGTATCTCAACTGGCAAGCCGACGCGATGATTCACTCGACCATCTCGCGCCAGGATCTGGACACGGAGATGACCGTTGTACGCAACGAAATGGAGAGTGGCGAAAACAATCCATTCCAGATGCTCTGGCAAAAAATGCTGGGCGTCGCCTTTCAGTGGCACAACTACGGAAAAACAACTATTGGCGCACGTTCCGATGTTGAAAATGTTGATATCGGTCAGTTACAGGCTTTTTATCGCGTGCATTACCAACCAGATAATGCCGTGTTGATCGTGACCGGCAAATTCGATCCTGAGACAACCCTCAAAACAATCGACCAAGCCTTTACCGCAATCCCTAAACCCGAACGTAAGCTCCCACCCGAATACACGGTCGAGCCGATTCAGGACGGTGAGCGTGGTATCACCCTACGCCGCAATGGTGGCGCGCCTCTCGTCGCAGCGATGTATCACGTCCCTCCAGCCGCTCATCAGGATTTTGCGGCACTCGATCTGGCCAGCATGATGATGGCCGACACGCCCTCAGGCCGTTTATATAAGGCCCTGGTGCCAACCAAGCAAGCGACGAGCGTGCTTGGCTTCACGATGGACGAGTACGCCCCGGGCATTGTGATGTTTGGCGCAACGCTTGAGCATGGCATGGACCCAAAACGTTCTCTCAGCACACTCACCACCACCCTCGAATCCATCACTAAAAAGCCATTTACCAAGGAAGAACTTGAGCGCGTGCGCAACCAGTGGATCACTAGCTGGGAACAAGTATTCAGCGATGCTCAGAAAATCAGCAGCGCACTCTCCGAATACGTAGCGATCGGTGACTGGCGCATGGTTTTTGTCGCGCGTGATCGCATCAAAAGCGTGACGCTGGCCGACACACAACGGGTTGCAAGCGAATACCTGATCGCCTCCAACCGTACAGAAGGTCAATACATCCCTACAGACAAACCTGTACGCGCACCGGCGGCGCAAATTCCTGATCTGACAAAAGATCTCGCCGACTACAAGGGCGCAGCGGCGGCTAAACAAATCGCTGCGTTTGATCCGACGCCAGAAAATATCGACGCACGAACTGAGCGCAAGGTATTGAAGCTCGCCAACGGCCCCGTCCAGCTCGCACTGTTGCCCAAAGAGGCGCGTGGCGGTCGTGTGAAAGTCATCCTCGACATTCAATCGGGCAATGTTGAAATGATGAAGGGTCAGCAGATGATCTCCTCTGTCGCCTCGGACCTGTTACTACGCGGCACGGACAAACTCAAACGCGAACAGATCAGTGACAAAATCGATGCGTTGAAAGGCGAAGTCGCTGTGGCAGGATCGGGCAATGCTCTCACCATCAGCCTGAGCGCGACACGCGAAAATATCGACGCTTTAGTCGCGTTTGTACTGGAGGTTGCGAATCAGGCCGCGTATCCTCAGGAGCAGATCGACGAAGTGACGAGCAAGTTAATTGCGTCGATTAAAAGTTCAAAAACAGAACCTACAGCGATTGCTTCGCGTATGTTGAGCCGACTCAACAACCCCTGGCCTAAAGACGATATCCGCTACACCCCAAGCTTTGATGAATCAATTGCTGCGGTTCAGGCGATCAAGCGCGTAGAGCTTCAGAATTTTCATCGTAAATTTCATGGCACAGGCAATATCACTGTCTCGGCCGTGGGTGATTTTGATCCCGCCAAACTCGAAGCAGTCCTGACAAAAAGTCTCGGTTCATGGAAACCTGCTGCCGCATACACACGTATCCCGGACCCCTATCGTTCGATTAAACCCGAACAATTACAGGCGTTAACGCCAGACAAAGCGAACGCTTTTTATATCGCTAAGTTGCCTCTCGAGATTCAGGATACAAACCCCGACTTTCCTGCGATAACCTTAGCTAACTTTTTACTTGGATCGTCAGAGACCTCCAGACTCTGGATGCGTGTGCGCGAAAAGGAAGGCCTGTCCTATAACGTGCGCAGCAGCCTGAGCGCCTCGGCCTTCGAGCCTAATGCGAGCTGGTCGGTGTATGCGATTTTTGCACCTGAAAACCGTCAGCGTGTCGAGACAGCGATCAATGAAGAACTCGCGCTGGCTTTAAAAGACGGATTCACAGAGCTTGAGATTAAAGATGGCATCAACGCACTGTTAAATTTGCGTAAGCTGTCACTGGCTCAGGATGCAACGCTTGCGACCACCTGGAGTGCTTATCTGGATCGCAAACGGACCTTTGCCTGGGCAGCGGAGATCAATAGCAAAATTGCAGCACTCACACCTGAACAAGTGCACGCTGCCCTGCGTAAATATTTGAAACCCGCCGAATTCAGCAGCGTTGCAGCCGGCGATTTTGAAAAGAAAAAATAGCGCGATCCGACAACGCGGAGATACACCTATCTGCGCCTTAGCTTGATCAGCACCCTGAGAAATCAGGGTGTTTTTACTTTGGACTTTGATTTTTTGACGTATGGCTTTATAAAGCGATATCAATGTATTGAATCAGGCACGTCATTCTCGCCCTACATTTTCACTCAGGAAAGTCAGACATGAAAAAAATAATCGCCATATCCCTCACCGCACTTGGATTGATGGCCAGCGCAAGCGCGATGGCTCAATCCGCGTCACGCCTCGATGAGGTGATCAAGTCCGGCAAGCTGCGTGTCTGCTCACCAGGTGACTACAAACCTTTTGCGCTAGCAAAAGCGGACGGCACCTTTGAAGGCATCGATATCGATCTGATCCAGTCCGCAGCCAAAGCCCTTGGCGTGCAGGTTGAAATGGTCAAAACCAGTTGGCCCAAACTGCTCGATGACTTTACAGAAAAGTGCGACGTTGCAGTCGGCGGGATTTCCACCTCGACTGACCGTGCCAAACGCGTAGGTTTCATGACAGCGTACATGGTCAACGGAAAAGCGCCCATCGCTTTATGCACCAACGCTAAAAAATTCCAGACCGTCGCTGATATCAATAAACCAACGGTCAGAGTGATTACGAACCCGGGCGGCAGCAACGAAAAATTCGTCCGTGCGAACCTGCCTGATGCAAAAGTGACGGTCTATAACGACAATGTCACGATTTTTGATGAGATCGTCAAAGGCAATGCTGACGTGATGATTTCAGAATCTGTCGAAACCATTGTTCAATCAAAAGCCAAGCCGACGCTGTGCGCGATCAATCCAGACAAGCCCTTGCAATATGGCGAAATGACTTACCTGCTGCCACGCGGCGATCTGCCGATGAAGGCCTGGTTCGATACGTGGATTCACCTGAACAAAGCATCTGGCGAATACACAAAGACTGTAGATAAATGGTTGAAATAAGGACGCTGTAATAAATGTTGCGATATAAAGTTGCAATCAGCATTTGAATAAAAAATCGGCTGCGGAAGTTTCGCAGCCGATTTTTTTAACTCAAACAAACATCCCTGGGGGTCAGGAGAAAAACTCTTTCACGCGATCTGTCCAGGACTTACTCTGCGGTGAGTGGCGCTCGCCACCATCACTAAGCGAGGCCTCGAACTGACGCAATATCGTCTTTTGTTCTTCGCTCAGACGCACAGGCGTCTCCACCACCACATGGCAATACAGATCTCCCGGGTAGGCTGCGCGCACACCCTTGATACCCTTGCCCCGCAAGCGGAAAGTCTTACCCGACTGCGTGCCATCCGGGATGGTGATTTCTGCCTTGCCGTTGAGTGTAGGGACCTGTATATCTCCACCAAGAGCTGCCGTGGTGAACGGAATCGTCAGCTCGCAATGCAAATCGTCGTTTTCGCGCTGGAAAATCTTGTGCTCTTTGATGTTGATTTCAACAAACAAATCACCCGATGGGCCACCATTGATACCCGGTTCTCCATTACCTGACGAACGAATACGCATCCCGTCATCGATACCCGCAGGAATCTTGACCTGCAAAGTTTTGTTGCGGCGGGTACGTCCCACGCCATCGCACGATACGCAAGGATCGGTGATCTCTTTGCCGTTGCCATGACAGGTCGGACATGTCTGCTGGACGCTGAAAAACCCTTGCTGCATACGCACGGCACCGGCACCGCCACAGGTACGGCAAGTTTTAGGTGAGGTGCCAGGTTTAGAGCCACTGCCCTTACAAATCTCGCAATTTTCCCAGCTCGGCACGCGGATCTCGGTATCAAAACCATTCGCCGCCTGCTCAAGGGTAATTTCCATGCCATATTTGAGATCGGCGCCTCGATAGACCTGCGGTCCACCACCACCACCGCGACGCTGACCACCAAAGATCTCGCCGAAGATATCGCCAAAGTTATCGCCAAATCCACCGCCACCGCCCATGCCAGCAGCATTCGGATCTACACCTGCATGGCCATAGCGGTCATAGGCTGCACGTTTATTTTCATCCGAAAGAATCTCATAGGCCTCTTTGGCCTGTTTGAATTTTTCTTCGGCTTCTTTACTATCCGGATTACGATCCGGATGGTATTTCATGGCTAGCTTTCGGTAGGCCTTTTTTAACTCGTCATCGGACGCGTTTTTGGCGACACCAAGGATTTCATAAAAGTCGCGTTTTGTTGCCATGGTCTTAAGGCTCAATAATTAGGACAAAAAAACTCGCCCGGTTGCTCTAAAAGAGCCCCGGGCGGGTCAGCATCAAACTAAGCGTTTCACTTGCCGTCGCGCTTGACTTCTTTAAAGTCAGCATCGACAACATTGTCATCAGCTGGCTTGGCGCCCGCACCGGTTTGACCCGAGGCATCGCCTGCGGCACCTGCTGCGGCTGCCTGAGCAGCTTGTGCATCAGCGTACATTTTCTCGCCCAGCTTTTGTGAAGCTGTTGAGAGCGCTTCGACCTTGGCATCGATCTCAGCCTTGTCAGCATTGTTTTTCAATGCTTCCTCGACGTCTTTGATGGCAGCTTCGATCGAAGTCTTTTCTGACTCTTCGAGCTTTTCTGCATACTCGGTCATCGATTTACGTGTGGCGTGAACCAGACCATCCGCACTGTTACGTGCCAGAGCCAGCTCAGCCAAACGGTGATCTTCCTCGGCATTTGCTTCAGCGTCTTTCACCATCCGTTGAATTTCTTCTTCGGTCAGACCTGAGTTAGCCTTAATGGTGATCTTGTTCTCTTTACCCGTACCCTTGTCTTTAGCGGATACGTGCACGATACCGTTGGCATCAATGTCAAAGGTCACCTCAATCTGTGGTGTGCCACGTGCTGCGGGTGGAATACCCTCGAGATTGAATTCGCCCAACGTCTTGTTGCCGGCAGCGATTTCGCGCTCGCCCTGGAACACTTTGATCGTCACGGCGGGCTGATTGTCATCGGCCGTCGAGAATACCTGCGAATGGCGGGTAGGAATCGTAGTGTTCTTGGTAATCATTTTGGTCATGACACCGCCGAGCGTTTCGATACCGAGTGACAACGGTGTCACATCAAGCAGCAAGACGTCTTTACGGTCGCCCGACAAGACCGAACCTTGAATCGCGGCGCCAGCGGCGACAGCTTCGTCAGGGTTCACATCTTTACGTGGCTCACGGCCAAACAACTCTTTAACTTTTTCCTGTACTTTAGGCATACGGGTCATACCACCAACCAGAATGACGTCGTCAATTTCGCTGACTTTTACGCCGGCGTCCTTGATCGCCATTTTGCATGGGTCCATGGTGCGAGCAATTAGCTCTTCCACCAGTGACTCAAGCTTGGCACGTGTCATCTTGATGTTCAGGTGTTTAGGGCCTGAAGCATCAGCGGTGATGTAGGGTAAGTTGATTTCAGTCTGTTGGGCCGATGACAACTCGATCTTTGCTTTTTCTGCGGCTTCTTTCAGACGCTGCAGAGCCAGCACGTCTTTCGACAGATCAACACCCTGGTCTTTCTTGAATTCAGCAATCACATACTCAATGATGCGCTGGTCGAAGTCTTCGCCACCCAGAAATGTATCGCCGTTGGTCGACAACACTTCAAATTGTTTTTCACCATCAACATCAGCGATTTCGATAATGGAAATGTCAAACGTACCGCCGCCCAGGTCGAACACAGCGATCTTGCGATCACCCTTTTCGCTCTTGTCCATACCAAAGGCGAGTGCCGCTGCGGTTGGCTCGTTGATGATGCGCTTCACATCCAGACCAGCAATACGGCCCGCATCTTTGGTTGCCTGACGCTGACTGTCGTTGAAGTACGCAGGAACCGTAATCACGGCCTCGGTGACTTCTTCGCCCAGGAAATCTTCAGCAGTCTTTTTCATTTTGCGCAAAACGTCTGCCGCGACCTGTGAAGGTGCGAGCTTTTTGTTCTGAGCCTCAACCCATGCATCACCATTATCAGCTTTGATAATTTTGTAAGGCATCAAGTGAATATCTTTCTGGACAGCGTCTTCGCTGAACTTGCGACCAATCAGACGCTTAACAGCGTAGAGTGTATTGGTTGGGTTGGTGACAGCCTGACGCTTTGCAGGTGCGCCGACCAGTGACTCGCCGTCGTCCATGTAGGCCACGATTGAAGGAGTTGTGCGACCGCCTTCTGCGTTTTCGAGAATTTTGACCTGGCCGCCATCCATCACTGCTACGCAGCTATTGGTGGTTCCAAGGTCGATGCCGATAATCTTGCTCATTTTTATTACCTTTTTCAAATTCAGAATTGGGTGAAATACTTGTATGGGTAGTATCTGGGGTGCTTTTTGGCTTTTTCAAGCCTGAAAACTGTATTTTTGGCCTAAAAACACCTCAAATACTCAAGCAGCAACGGTCACAAGTGCAGGACGAAGCACGCGATCAGTAATCAGATAGCCTTTTTGCAAAGTCTGAATCACAGTATTCGACTCTTGATCAGGAGCTGGCACACTGGCAATCGCCTGATGGTGATGGGGATCGAATTTCGTCCCTTTTTCAGGTGCAATTTCTTTCAAGTGATTACGCTCAAAACCACTTACCAGCTGCTTCAGGGTCATTTCGATCCCGTCACGCATGTTTTCGGTGGTCTGTTCAGTCAGGGCTAATGCTGCTTCAAGACTATCCTTGACGGGCACCATGCTTTCAGCAAATGACTCGATACCGAATTTACGTGCTTTGGAGACTTCTTCTTGTGCACGGCGACGGACGTTTTCCATCTCTGCATGCGCGCGCAACACCTGATCTCGCTGCTCGGAGATCTGAGCCTGCGCGGCAGCGAGATCAGCGTGCAATTGCGCAATCGGGTCGAGCTCTTGGTCCGGCTGGCCGCCTGGGGCAGCCTGGTCAGCGTCAGAGTGAGGATTGGCGTCAGCCGAATCGTGTGGGGATGTCATTGAACTTCTCCAGAAAAAAGCATCATTAATCTTTGATATGAGGGTAAAAATCACATATTCAAGGGCTAAAGAGGTAAAAAACGCTGCTTTTTTACTGGTTTTTACTGACTGCCAATGCGTGACTGACGATCACTTCTCACCAATCGGCCAACCCTGCAACTGAGACTGCACCAGATCTGCCAGGGACTGAATCCAGGCGGGATCATCGTTCAAAGCGGGGATATACCGGAATCGCTTTCCACCGGCATGCATAAACGTCTCACAGACCTCGACCTGAATCTCTTCGAGCGTCTCCAGGCAATCGGCCAAAAATCCAGGGCAGACCACATCCACCTCAGTTATGCCGTCTTGGGCGAGTTTTTTCAAGGTTGGCTCGGTATAGGGTTCAAGCCATTTGGCTGGGCCGAACCTGCTTTGGAAAGTCACCTGATACGCATCCGCCCCCAACCCGAGGTATTGCGCCAACGCGTGAGCGGTTTCGTAGCTATCCCGACAATAGGGATCGCCCATTTCGACGCACTGCCGGGGCAGGCCATGAAAACTCATGATCAGCTTTTGAGGACGACCATGTGCCTGCCAATACGCAGTGATTTTGTCACCCAAGGGTTTGATAAATAATGGATCTGTATGAAAACGTTTAATAAAGCGCATCGCGGGCTGATTACGCAAGTGGCCGGCCACACGCATGGCCTCATCCACCACCGTCGCGGTCGTACTCGACGCATATTGCGGGTAAAGGGGCACGACCAAGATGTGCTCGCAACCCTTGTCGCGCAGCTTAAGCATGGCGCTTTCGATCGAAGGCTGACCGTAGCGCATACCGGTCTCGATCTCAACGTCCAGGCCGCGCTCGGCAAACACCGTGCGAACACCGTCCACCTGACGCTGGGTATAGACCATCAGGGGTGAGCCGCCCTCCATCCATATACTGGCGTAACGCGGCGCGAGCTTACGAGGGCGAGCCATCAGGATTGGACCATTGAGTATGGGCCACCAGAGCAGTTTAGGAATCTCGATCACTCGCGGATCAGAGAGAAATTCACGCAAATATCGACGGATCGCGGTTGCAGTGGGAGCCTCGGGTGTGCCAAGGTTGACCAGCACCACTCCGACCCGACCGGTCTGACGCGTCTCTGGCCAGGGAATAAAGCGGGAATTCTGCGTCAAATTACGTTTGGGTTCAGGCCAGAAGCGCATGCAAGGAGACTTTATAAGTAATTTAAGAACCGGACCAGCCCGATACGCGCGGCAAGCCCTTCGTGATCAAACAAATTAGGAGCGTTCAGTGTAGTGATGGCTGAGCGCATTAGAGAGCAGGCGTGAGGTGATATCCACGATCGGAATGACGCGCTCATAGGCCATGCGCGTGGGACCAATCACACCCAGGGTCCCAACAATACGGCCATCCACCCCATACGGTGCCGTAATCACTGAAAGATCCTCTGTCGGTACTAACGTGGAATCACCGCCAATATAGATCTGCACGCCTTGCGCGCGATTCGATACATCGAGTAATTGCAACAGGTCAGTTTTCTTTTCGAAAAGTGAAAACGTTTTGCGCAGACGATCCATGTCCGAGGCGAGCTCGTTGACGTCCAGCAACTTACGCTCGCCTGAGATCACCACGCTTTCGACCTCATCAGCGGCCTCGGCACCGGCATCCACCGCCGCTTGCATCAGACGGGACATGTCCTCTTGCAACCGTGCCAGATCGCTGGCGAGCGTCAGACGCACGTCCGCAAAGGACTTTCCTGCGAAATTATGATTGAAAAAGTTGGCCGCCTCGATCAAGGACGCGCTCGTGTAATCACGTGGCGTCAACAAAATCCGGTTTTGCACATCGCCGTCAGGCGTGACAATAATGAGCAAAATACGTTTTTCGGAAAGCCGGATGAATTCAATTTGGCGGAATACTTGGGTGCGTCGCGGTGACAACACCACACCAGCAAATTGCGTCAGGTTTGAAAGCAGCAAAGCGGCTGCATTGATGGCGCGACTGGGATCGGCGGCAGGCTGTAAATCACGCACATCGGTCGTGGGCAACAATTCGATAGGGCGAGCAGAGAGCATGGTGTCAACAAACAAACGATAGCCACGTGGTGTCGGCACCCTGCCTGCCGAGGTATGCGGGCTGTGGATCAGTCCGAGCTCCTCGAGATCTGACATTACATTGCGGATTGTCGCCGGTGACAGGTCGAACATTTTTGAGAGCGTGCGCGAACCGACGGGCTGACCGTCATCGATATATCGCTCAATCAAAGCTTTTAATAGTGTGCGTGCGCGTTCATCCATCATGCCCCTATTTTACAGTGACCGCCCCTATAATCGGTTAGTTTTTCTCTAAGTGGACTTGCCATGCATTTTCCGGTTATCGCGCTTGTTGGTCGCTATCAGGACTCTGGTCTGCACGCCCCGTTGCGCGCGCTGGGCAAATTACTTACACAAGAAGGCTGTCAAGTTTTACTTGAGGCCGAAACGGCCCAGCACACTGGCGTTTCAGAATATCCAAGCGCCACCTTTGCTGAAATCGGTGAACGCGCCAGTCTGGCGATTGTCATGGGTGGAGATGGCACCATGCTTGGCGCAGCCAGACACCTCGCGCCTTTTGATGTACCAGTCGTTGGCATCAATCACGGCCGGCTGGGCTTTATTACCGATATCCCCGTCGAAGACGCCCCCCTGGCA
The DNA here is from genome assembly GCA_903865015.1 of uncultured beta proteobacterium. Lineage (GTDB taxonomy): Bacteria > Pseudomonadota > Gammaproteobacteria > Burkholderiales > Burkholderiaceae_B > Zwartia. The sequence continues at coordinate 18,419 of CAIPID010000153.1, forward strand.
CTCAAAGCGCTACTAGCCGGTCAATTCGAAACAGAAAAGCGCATGCTGCTGGCGGGTAGCGTCTGGCGCGGTGATGCAGAGATGTTTTCAGCCACGGCGCTCAATGATGTGGTGCTGAGCCGCTCAGGACGCGGCGGAATGATTGAGGTGCGCGTAGAAATCGGTGACAGCTACATGTACACCCTGCGGGCAGACGGCTTGATCGTAGCCACCCCCACAGGCTCGACGGCCTACGCGCTGTCCTCGGCGGGTCCGATCCTGCACCCTGAAGTCGATGCGATGCTGCTCGTACCGGTCGCCCCGCAGACTTTGTCCAATCGTCCAATCGTCATCCCTGCCGATAGCGTATTAAATATGACGCTAACGGCCATGGGACGTGTCGAGGCAGCCTCCAGTGTGCACTTTGATATGCAGACCTGGTCCGACTTGCAGTCCGGCGATCGTATTGTGGTGCAACGCGCCCCCCATACCATCCGCTTTCTGCATCCGACAGGCTACAGTTTCTTTTCAACCTTGCGTCGCAAGCTTGACTGGAACCGCATGCCCAGATCCGGCCCGGACGGGGAATAACGCATGCTGCGCGCGCTGCACATCCGTGATTTTGTAATCGTGGCTGAGGCCGATATCTCTTTTGATCAGGGATTTACAGTTTTTTCTGGTGAAACAGGTGCGGGCAAATCCATATTGATTGATGCGCTTGCACTCACCCTGGGCGGACGTGCGGACTCCAGCGTCCTGCGCACCGGTGCCGCACGTGCAGAGATCAGTGCAGTATTTGACACACCGGACTCACTCGTGTCCTGGCTCACCGAACACGACCTGCATGCCGAAGACGAGCTAATCCTGCGACGCGTCATTGACAGTCAGGGTCGTAGCCGTGCCTATGTCAATGGCTCCCCCGTCACGGCGACACAGTTGCGTGAAATCGGCGAATACTTGATTGACATTCATGGACAGCACGCCCATCAAAGCTTGTTGCGACCCGAAAGTCAGCGCGACCTGCTTGATGCCCACGGCAATCATCAGGCGCTGCGCCAAACAGTTCAGACAAGCTGGAAAGCCTGGCGCACTGTCGAGCGTCAGCTCACCCTCTTGGAGCAAGATGCCAGCACCCTGGCAGCCGCGCGAGACAAACTTGACTGGCAACTCGCCGAGCTCGATCGGCTCGCCATCCATGCAGGCGAATGGGAGGAGATTTCCGCTGAGCACACCCGACTGGCCAATGGCCAGTCCTTGCTCGACGGTGCAGCGCAGACACTCGCCGCACTCGATGATGACGAAACCTCGCTGCATCCGCGACTGTCACAAGCGGTCCATCGCGTCAGTCAGCTACTGAAACACGATACGCATTTACAGACTGTGCACGATGCGCTCGACTCAGCCTGCATTGCCGTCAACGAAGCAATCTCCGATCTGAACACCTACCTGTCCCACGCAGAGCTTGACCCGGAACGGCTGGCGATCGCAGAGGATCGTATGCGTGTGATTTTTGATATGGCACGCAAATTTAAAATCGAACCCGATCAGTTGTTTGCCTTCCATGAAAAACTTCGCGCAGAGCGAACCGCACTCGAAGCCACCAGCGACACAGAAGCGTTAAAAGCTCAAGCGCAGGCACTCGAATCAACCTATCGCAAAGCCTCGCTGACGCTTAGCGACGCGCGCAAATCCGCTGCGGTCGAACTATCAACCCTCGTCACGCAAGCCATGCAGACGCTGGCCATGCAAGGCGGCGTTTTTAGCGCAAACGTGACGGATGCAACGCCGGCAGCTCACGGTCAGGATCTCATCGAATTCCTGGTGGCGGGTCATGCTGGCACACCTCCCCGCCCCCTGGCAAAGGTCGCCTCGGGCGGTGAACTCGCCAGGATTTCACTTGCATTGTCTGTCATTGCGAGCCGCGCCGCGCGCGTCCCCACACTGATTTTTGATGAAGTCGATAGCGGGATTGGCGGCGCAGTCGCCGAAGTCGTTGGCAATCTGCTGCGAGAGCTCGGCACACGCCACCAAGTGCTTTGTGTGACACACCTGCCTCAGGTGGCGGCACGTGGTCAACAGCATTTTCAGGTAAGTAAAAAAATGGTGGGACACACCACCGAGTCATGCATCACAGCACTTGAAAGCCAGGGTCGTGTTGAAGAAATCGCCCGTATGCTTGGCGGCGTCAAAATAACCGCCACAACCATGCAACATGCTCAGGAAATGCTGCAGAACTAGCAAAAGCTACCCGCGTGCGTTACAGGCAGCACACACGCCATAGAGCACCATAGCGTGACTTTCAAGTACAAATCCATTTGCTTTAGCGACTTGATGCTGACGCTTTTCAATTTCAGCATCTGAAAACTCGGCAACCTTGCCGCAGTGTGTACAAATCAGGTGATCATGGTGATCACCGTCGTTCAGCTCAAAAATCGCCTTGCCGCCATCAAACTGGCTGCGTGACAAAATACCGGCCTGTTCAAACTGGGTCAGCACACGGTAAACCGTCGCCAGGCCGATATCCACACTCTCGCCGATCAACACACGATAGACATCCTCAGCGCTCAGATGGCGCTGACCGGATTTGTGAAAGATATCCAGGATTTTCAGACGGGGAAATGTGGCTTTAAGGCCAACATTTTTAAGGTCGCTCTGGTCGTTTTCGGTTTGCAAGGCTGTCCCCTGGCGCAATCGCCACACTCGATCAAATTGGTCTAAATCATTCTGTATAGCGATTTTAGACTTAAAACCACCCACGACAGGCCCTGTAAACCTTTATGATAGCGTTTTGGTTATTTATCCAACAGAGGTCTGCTGTGGCAATGTTCCGCCCTTTTGTTTCAAAACTGCCCGCCACATTGGCTCTGGTAGCCGTCATGACGGTCCTGACAGGCTGCGAGTCATCCCGCTGGGGCTTTCCATATCGCAATAGCGTACAGCAAGGCAACTGGATCACCAAAGATCAAGTCGGCATGCTGCGCGAGGGGATGACCCGCGAACAGGTCAAATTCGCTCTCGGCACGCCGACTCTCACCAGCGTCTTGCACAGCAACCGCTGGGACTACCCTTATTACTTCCGTGCCGGCAATGGCAAAGTAGAAGAGCGCGTCCTGACAGTGTTCTTCGACAACAACCGTCTGGCCAGATGGAAAGGCGACGAGCAACCAGAGTTGCAACCATTCCAGATCGCCAAGGATGATGTCGGCATTTCTCAACGCGAAGACGCACAGCTCAAGCTTGATGCGACGCGCGCCCGGAATGATGCGGGGCTGCCTGAGGAAACCATGATGGCGCCTGGCCTGACGCTTGGCGAAACCATTCAGGATGTCTCTGTCTCGGATCCCGCTGCGATACCTGGTGCGCCTGACGATGCCCCAATGCCTCTCGAATAACAGATCGACAACAACACCAATAAAGAGTTTTACATGATGCGAATTGCAATTGCTGGTGCCAGTGGCCGTATGGGCCGTATGCTGATTGAGGCCGTCACACAGTCCAGCGACCTCAAACTCGCCGTGGCCCTGGATCAAAGCGCCAGCCCGATGCTGGGTCAGGATGCGAGCGCATTTCTCGGCATAATGAGTGGCGTGCTGATCACAGATCAGCTGTCCGCACTGAGCCAGGCGGATTGCCTGATCGACTTTACGCGCCCCGAAGGCTCACTGCTGCATTTGCAAGCCTGCGTCGAGCACCACGTCAAGATGGTGATTGGCACAACTGGGTTTGATGACGCAGGCAAAGCCGCGATCGCCACAGCCGCCGAGTCCATCGCAGTCGTCTTCGCACCGAACATGAGCGTCGGTGTCAATGCCACACTCAAATTGCTCGACATGGCAGCTCGCATTTTAAATTCTGGCTACGATGTTGAGGTCTTTGAAGCGCACCACAAACACAAGGTGGATGCGCCTTCTGGCACCGCGCTCAAGATGGGTGAAGTGATCGCTGATGCCTGGGGCAAACCTCTGAATGACATCGCAACCTGGACCCGTCACGGCCACACGGGTCCACGCGAGACCGGTACGATTGGTTTTTCAGTGGTACGCGGCGGTGATATCGTGGGTGACCATACGGTTTACTTTTGCGGTACAGGCGAACGCATCGAGATCACACACAAATCAAGTAGCCGTGCCGGTTATGCCGAGGGCAGTTTGCGTGCAGCGCGCTTTTTAGAGTCAAAACAAACCGGCCTGTTTGATATGCAGACCGTGCTGGGGCTCTAAGTACCCAGCCACCTAATGATCGCGCTGATGCGCGGGTCAAACGCCCGCGTCAGAGATCACCACCGGCTCGATTTCAAGAGCCACCCCAAACTCCTTGAGCACACTTTGTTTGATGGCTGCGGCAAGATCAAGCAACTCTGAAGCAGTGGCCTGTCCGTAATTCACAAGAACGAGTGCCTGGCCAGCATGCACGCCCACGCGGCCCTGGCGTTTACCTTTCCAACCGCAACGCTCGATCAACCAGCCCGCAGCTAATTTGAAGCCACCATCTGCCTGCGGATAAGAAACAATGTCTGCAAAGCGAAGCTTGAGCGCATTGAATTCAGATTTAGAAACCACCGGGTTTTTAAAAAAACTGCCCGCATTGCCCAGCACGGCGGGATCGGGGAGCTTTGTGCGACGAATTTCGTACACGGCATCGTAAATTTGTTGGGCGCGTATCGCCTCAGGGGCAGTCCCCACCAAGGCAGGATGACGCAACACATCCGGATAGCCCACTACAGGTTGCCAGGGTCTGGGCAAGCAAAATCTGACACGCACAATCAACCATTGCCCAAGCCCTGCACGTTTGAACATACTGTCGCGATATTTAAATCCGCACGCCTCACGTTTGAACGTCACAAGGCGTGACTCGGGGATATTCCAGGCGGTTACAGACTCAATGCGTGAATCGAGCTCCACGCCATAAGCGCCGATATTTTGCACAGGAGCAGCCCCCACCGTACCAGGAATCAACGCAAGATTTTCGAGTCCATCCCAGCCACGACGGATTGAAGTTGTCACAAAGTCGTGCCAATTTTCACCTGCCGCCACATCGACGATCCAGGCATCAGGACGCTGCTCGACTAAATCGATACCTTTGAGCTGCACTCGCACCACCAGTCGCTCAAGTCGAGCGGGCAATACAAGGTTGCTACCCCCACCCAGCACGACAACCGGCGCGGACAAACATGCCAGCGCGGACAACGCAGGCAACTGACTGAGATCGTTTATATCCATGACCCGTTCAGCCTGACAGGCAAGGCCAAGGGAATTCATCGCAGACAGATCAACAGCGCTAACAGTAGGAGACAAAGACATCGATCGGGGAATAGTAAAAATTCGAATCTGGTTTGACACGTACCCAAAAATTTTGCTATATTCTTGGTCTTCGCTAATATTACTTGATCTGAATAGCGCGGCAGACATGGCAATAAATCATGTAAAGTTTTTTCAAAAAATAGTGATTTGTAGGTTTGATAAAAAAATTAAAACTACTCGGCAACACTCACTAGCTTTGTTAAATCTGGCGCAGCAAAATTTTCGTGTATAATTTGCGACTTCTCAAGCGGGAGTAGCTCAGTTGGTAGAGCGCAACCTTGCCAAG
>CAIPID010000154.1 GCA_903865015.1 uncultured beta proteobacterium
AAAATAAATATTATGTGGAATCACGTTGCACAGCGCCCCCACGAGGCCGAATAAGGTCAGCTGCCTGGGGCCTAACCCGGAAAAATTCGCTGGCATCCTCAACCATCGCGTACAAAACGTCACAGCAAGCACCGGACCAAGCGCGGACAATCCAGCCAGCGCGATCGCTTCGGATAAGTTGTGGTTCAGTAAAGGATCGCTCGTGATGAGCGCACCGACAAACAAACCGGCAGCACCGATCCAGTCCAGCAACATGACCGAAATCATGCGAATGGCTGCGGGTAAAAATATCCAGCTAATGTATTGACTGACCCCGATGGATTCGAAAAAGATTGCATTGAACTTGAAGAGTCCGACCCAAAGCGCTGCGACGCCTGCCGCAAGCACCAAAGAAAAAACCCACTCCACGAAACGTGTGGTGGTGGGTTGATCAGAGATATCGGACATCAGCGGCCCTCAAGAGCATATTTAATCAGCCTGCTGGGCCTGCTCAAGAGCCTGACCAATCGAGGTGAAATACTGCGTTGTCAGATCCGTCGGGACAACATATTTAATCCGACTATCCGTCTGATCTGGATTGAGGGCAATCATGCCCTTTTTCAATAAAGTCTTGAGACGGCGGTGCGCAGTTGTTGCTGATATTTCTGTCGAAAGGCCCATTGCCTCAAGCACACTGATTTTCTTTCCGGCATGCCAAGTGGCTGCTAATTGATTAAGCAACCGCTCTTCGACTGGATCCAGCGCAGGAAACGTCGGAATCTTACGTATGGCATTAATCAGGTTTAAAAACCTAAGGTACATCAAGGAGTGTTTTGAACTTGTCATACGTACATGATATAGAGCTAGCCAATTAGAGTACAAGTGTTTTTGGCAATAATTACCAAATGGTAAGAAAAGTAACTGATAAAAATGATGAAAAGCAACAATCAATCATTTACGGCGTAATCTGACTCAAACAAAAAGGACAACGCATCATCCCTTGAATGATTTCACTAGAACAATTTGGGCAGCGAATACGAATGGCAGAACGGCGAGGATCGAAATAGGTATCCGGTCCATTGACGTTTATTTCTGGCGCGTGAGTGCTCGTCTTTTCTGGCTCTGAAGCTGTAGGCGAAGGCTGCGATTCAAAAAAACTTTCAGGTGATATTTGCGCAGAGTTGAATGCTGAAGGTTCTGAAACAAATGTATTGAAATCGCCTCCACTCTCAACCGCAGGCTCGTGAACTGGAGTCTGCTCTCGCTGGTCTTGTCCTAACTTACCCAGAAAAACACCCTGATGCTCGATCGGATCAAACAAGGTAATTTCGATTGGCGCTCGACCATCCTTAGGCGGGCGATACGTAATACCGGCCCAGCGAATGATCAAATCACCAATAAGGTCACCCGATGTGCTGAAGAATTGAAACTTGTAATTACTTCCCGCATCCAGATGTTGAACAATCGCTGGCGATACTAGCAACGAAACATCCGTGCCCTCCCAGGGTTGTACTTCAATCAACAATCTGCTGTCTGAAACCTGCCAGCCTGCAGGTCCAAGAAAAGGTTGTTTATGCCCCGGACGACTAATCGCTAGTCCGCAAGAGCCACTGAATGGTTCACAATCAGTCAGTGAAAGACGTGCCCAGCCCTTGCCTTTGGCTGGTTCGGCAACGAGTTTTAATTGCTTCATAGTTCTAGTGACCAATCGCTGTCAAAGTATTCATACGATCCAACAGCGCCCCAAGAATTCGATTACTTTCCAAATCCGCTGTGGCGCCAGCGACAAATGTCGCATTACTGCGGATGGTGAACTGCATCGCATTCATCCAATCCAGTAAATACTTCCTGCTGAAATCCTCTTGAACATCAGGCAAGTTCATATCACCAAGCATTTCTGGCACCGGTTCAAACACCATGATCTGCTTACCATCAAAGCCTTCAATTTGTTGGGGCTTTGAGCGGTGCGTCGGTTCACAACCTCCGCGAACAATAAATTCATTAAATAGTGCCGTGACGCCTGAGGTTTGTTTCCAGACCCAGGCTTTGCGCTTGTCGGATTTGAATTGATAATTAGATTCAACCAGCTTTTTAAGATTCTCAACCAGACCAATACGCTTGGCCGCAAATTCAAACTCATGCAGCAGCTTAACAAGTAGCTCTCGATTCAAAAATAAATAGTTTGCTGCGTTGTTTGAGCCCGCCCTAGAAAGCACTGAAACATGCCATTCTTGTAAAAAGTTGGTGATAAAAAGCTCATGGAACGAAGCCGTAGCTTGATTGGAATTTGACGCTGGTGTTTGTTGCACAGCCTCTGGCTCTTCGACAGGCAGGCCAAGCGATCGAGCCAAATCGTGATCAATCTCCGAAACAGGTGGGGTTAAATCCTGTCCTGACTCACGCTTGGAATGCTTTTGGCGAACAAACTGATGCTCAACGCGATCAAATATGTCCTTCGCTTCCGAATCACTTGCGAGTAAAAACCCAACAAATTCACCAAGTCGCTGCTTTTGAATCAATAATGCACCCGATCTCAGGAACTCGTAAGCTAACTCACGCTTTTCCTTAATCACATCCTCGACATTGCCACTTATATAGTATTTGCGCAGATCAGCCTCTCGCTGACTCAGTAACGCGTTCAAGCGTTCGTCGACCTGCTTAATCTTCACATCTGGCTTGCAGATTTTTGCCAACTGAGTAATCAGGTACGAGGCACCGCCATCATTAAGCGACATCCCTGCATCCCAGGCTTGCGTTGGATTTTCAAAGTGTGATTTAACGAGCTCATTGTCTAAAAATGCCTGCCTTAACACGCCGATCAGTTCAGCTTTAGCTTTGCTGTAGCCAGTCTCAGGAGAACTTCCGGGGATACCCTCGTAATCGATGAGGCCCGCTTGGTCAGCATTCGGATTACGTAACCAGAAAGCATTGCGAAATGCTCCATTCGAGTCCCACTTGTTTACCCAGTTTGTTCGATGCGAGTGGGCTGCAAACGGTTTGATCAACGATGCCTGCAATCGTGTTGTCCAGCGCGTACCGTCAATACTCTTGCCCGCACCCTGAGAAAACTCCTGATCCATCTTGGTTAATACGAGAAACAGCGCCGTTTCGAGCTTATCTCTATCCTCAGGACGCACGCCGTGCGTCTGCATAATCCAATCTTCCACGAGCTGGTCAAGTCCGACGACTTCCTGATTCGATGGCCCCACACACAACAGCATCGCAGACAACTCGAGGTCTGCAGAATATTTATCGAATAAATAAGCGACTTTTCCTCTCAGGAAATTTTCGACCTGTACTGCAGAGCTTTTCAGAGCCTCGTTGTTTTTGGGTTGCCCCTTTCTGGAACGCGCACCAGGAAAATCCAAAAGATCCGTACTATCAAAAAAGGCATGGGGGCGATCTTTAATTGGAATCACCAGTTCGGAAATCAGCGCACAAAGATTTGCCCGCGCCATGTCACTGTTTTGACCTGAGCTATTTGCAATCTGGACGCGCGGGTCATTCGGATTGCCAAGACCTTCAAGACTTGAAACGTTAATTATGCTCTGATCGCTGCGTGACCATTGCCCGCTGGAGACATCAAACAATGCGGATGGGGCGCAAAAAATAACCTTAGGATGACCGATGCGGCTGAGCTCTCCGACTAACAATGCGTACATCTGACTGTACGCAGGAATGGCTTCCCATAGCAGCTCGACAACCTTTTGGCGTCCAGCATCCCCCAAATTAGGAAGTAATTCTGCCGCACGGGACCAAAAGTCCGCTTTTTTTAACGCTTGCATACGCAAATTAGAAATAAAACGCGTATTGCAGTAGTCCTCAAGATCGAACACGTCCTCGATGGCAATAGGGCTTGATGCCCGAGGCAATTTATCCAACTCATCGAGAACACGTAAGACATGATTTTGATGGTCCTGAATATCCTCATCCTCGCTAGGAAGAATATCGTTAGCGTAGGAGTTAACAAAAAGTTTGATGAGATCAAATTCACCCAACAGTTTCGCCTGGATCGGATATCCGTCTGGAGTCTGAATCGTGTCAATCGTAAAACGTGTCACTAAACCCGTAGATTCTTTGCCGCCTTCAGGATTAATGTGCTGAATAAAGTCAACCTCATGACCACCCAGCATAGCAATCAAGCGCTCACCACCTCGTCTCGCCAAAATAGAAACAAGATAAGACTTACCCGCCTGACTTGCGCCGTACACACCGACACACATTTTGGCCTGGGCTGCAGATTCCAGCCGTCTGGCTTGAAAAACGGATCGCCTTAAGTCTTTTAACAAGCGATTATTCTGGGAGACCTCAGGATTTACAGATGCAGAAACCCAGCTAAGAGCGTCTTTCAGTTGAGCATGTACACCGCTGGCTTTCGCAGCAAGTTGTTTGTTTGATGTATTAGTCATCATATTCATCCATGCACCTCAAACAGACCGGTATCTAACCAGTGACTATCATCCCACAAGCTCTTAAGCTGTAATTCAATATCGCTGCGCGGCACAGACGAACCATCACTCGCAACAATTTCTTCAATTTTAAGAATGCCCTCGTTTTCACCACGATCCGCAATGGGCACGTCATCATCGAAACGCCGTTGATAAGAAAAATGGATTTCATATGGGCCGAGCCTGTTGCCTTTTTCAGCAGCCAGCTGATTGGCATACTTGACGAAATAAAATGGCGTTGTTTTCCAACGCTCCGCATGCATCTGACGAAAGCCGACAAAGGTAGGCGCCGAAAATTTCAAAATACCTGCTAGATCTTCGTCGCGTACCTGATCCAAATCATCGCCATTGAACAGTAAATTGTGATTACGTATTTGTTTGTCAATGCCCATTGGCCCTATAAACCGGATCGTTGACGCGGGTTTCAAGTTGCCCGTCTTGAAATGGAAGTTCATTAAATTACCTTCCGAAATCGCCGAAAGCATCGCTCCTACGACACCCGTTGTTTTTGGATCATCGATTTTTCCCTCCGGAGTCCAGAATGGATACCAACTTTCGATTTCATAATTGCTCATCGGAATGATGCGCGAAGGCTCGAGAGGTGGCATTTTGTAAAGAGTGGAATGAATGGTCGACAGACACGACGGACGCCCTGATAACACAAGAAAGTCGCAGTCCCAAAGCTTAATAACCTCGCATAAATCACGCAAATAAGGATCAATTGCGGTCGCGATCGAAGTATTAACCTCTCCAAGATCAACGGAAATGGTCCAGTTCGTCAGTGAAAATGAATCTGTGTCTGTCGCATCCACAAGCTCTTCGACATACTTCAATACATCAGGCTTAGGATGCTCTACACCACTGAAGACTGACTCATAGGAAACGACAAAAATAAATGCAGGCAGGTCTTCAATTTGCATCTGCTCCATGCGCTGCAATATCTGCAGTGCCATAGGAACCAGCAATTGCTGTGTGAACTGCGCTCTGAGATTACGTTCCTTTTCAGACAAGCCGACGGCATCTTTACCAAGCTTACGGATGATATCTTCGCGAACATTACGCGCACCAGCGTCGACGAGCTTTTTCATCAGGTCTGGAATCAGGTGTTTTTCGATCAACACTTTGACGATATCGTCACCGGCGAAATTAAAGCCTTCTCTAAACTCCTGATGCGGCACGATGATATTGGTCGCGCCCGCCGATTCACTTTGATAGGTTGTAATGACCATATCGGTGGTGCCTCCACCGATATCGATACTCGCCACACGCAGATTTGGCTGAGTGCCGTATTTTTCGCGGACCTTACCAAAAATACGGAAATGCTCTTGTGCGTCACCTGAAAATTTTTCAGCAATTTCGTTATAAACAAAAACGAGTTGCGTTGCACTCGCCTCATCCAGATTGACCTTAATTTCTGGTTTCAGGCGGTAGTCATCCTTGTTCGCACCATGCTCATCCCACTCAAGCGCTTTCCACAAAACATCCACCGCCCAATTCGCCCAGCGCATAAAAATCTTGCGTTCAGAAACCGACATAGCAGGCGGAACTGTCAGAATAATCCTGCGCAGACGCCTGGGGATATCTGGCATTAACCGATCACTACGCTGTGCCGGTGAATTAATCTGCACCAAGGCATGAGAAAGAATCTCTGCCATTAAAAACATCATCAAGGAGCTGCGCGAAAACCTTGGCTCGGTCACAGGGAACTGACTCTGTCCTGAAATGAAGTCCAGAGAAGACACTCGCGGCATATCAAACACGTGAAGAGGCGTGCCTTCGTTATTGACGAAGCCGACAAAATCTCCACTATTAACGGGTGACTCTTCGGAATTGATATCGTCCGGGTCTGGCGCGTATCTCCACTCCTGCATACGTGGTTTTAAATCCCAGAGATAACGTTTGGGACTAGACATAGATGTCTGACCTTCTTCGCGCCTGGAGGCGACGGCGAGTCTGACAGCCTCATCACCGACGCGTACGACCGATGGCCAGCTGAAGCTAGGTTTATATCGGCCAGCGCCACGCGAATACCCATTGGCATCACCGAACTTACCACGTGCGAAACACACATAGGAATTAAAGGTATTGCGATGCAGGGTTGAAGGCCTGGAAAGATCCCTTAACTCGAGCACAGAGCCATTACTGAGGGACAGGCTTTCTCCCGCTCTTTTTTCGATCAACATCCCGATCGTGCGTGAGTTACCGATATCGAGCACCAGATCCACATCGATCGGCGCATGTCGGGCGGGATCAATCAGACGTACCTTTGGAATCACGCCTGTCGCGTCAAGTAACTCGAGAAACGCAATGTAACGTGCCAGATGCTCAAAACGATATTGAAAATCAGCCTCTTTTACAGGACGATTGGGACGTTTACGACGTACCATCTCGTGAAAAAAATCCTTGAGCCAGTCATCCATCCAATCGAGTGCGAGAAACCATGAGTTGTGTTTAATATCGCTGACCATGGCAAACTCAGCACCATCGCGCATATCGGCCTCTGCCAGCGCAGGATAGCCTTCAAGCTGACTTGCAGTCGTGACATCGATATCTGCCTGCACATGGGTGTCAAAACCGATCACCAGGCTGTGGGTATTACCTGCAGCGTCTGGTTCTGCCAATGGAATCACACGTGCCCGCGCCCAGTCTGTCGGTCCGTGCCTGAAACGCGTTTCAAAACCACCGATGTTGCCCTCGGATCTAAAAAATGGCAACGGCACCCATTTATCCAGAAATGGTTCTAATGCTTTGTCTGTGCTGATCGAATATGTTGGTTGTATGGCTGCGTTAGGTAGACCGGTTGCAGGGTCCTTGACGGGCTCTCCGGTCTGACGATCAAGATAAAAATCGCCCTCGTCAGAACGCACCAGACAACGCAAACCGAAATTGATCTCGTCCTCTTGAACACCATCGCGGGTGTACTCAAAATATTCGGTACCCAGACGCTTAACTTTACTCAGATTAAAAGCCAGATCTAAAAACTGAATGGTACCGCCGGGGATCACGGAGACCAGACTGCGGTATTCCGGCAAACCGGTTTTATTCTTGGACATTTATTTAACTTCCACAGAAGTGATTTTTCGTTGGGCTGATGTGCAAAACCTTGTACAGATCAAGTCAGAGGGTTGAAACGTCCCGTTGAAAGTTTGCGCTTTCCCATCCTGAGTCACAACAACTGTATACGAAACTGGCTTTAAGTTGTCTCGTTGAGCGTTTGCACTGTAAAGCCTTACAAAAAAGCCATAATTACCAG
>CAIPID010000155.1 GCA_903865015.1 uncultured beta proteobacterium
AAACAATTAAAAGAGTGGGAGATTCAAGTTGCGGATGCGCTGGTTCAAACATCGACAAAAGTAATTGAGTTTCTAAACGAACACCCTGCGGACGACTTTGGACCGCTGGCAAAACGTATGCTTGAGCTTTGGGCAATTGGGTTAGAAACTTTTGATAATGATGCTGCAAAAACGATTATGAATTTTTATCAAAAATAAAATATTCAACGCGTCGCACGCTCCAACTCTCCCAGCCACTTCAACGCATACTCCCGATCTCCACCGCACATTTCTTCTGAAGGCTTGAGCCCCCCACAAAATGCAGGTCTTTCAGGCAGACCAAATATCGCACAGCGATTATCAGCCATCAGCTGGACGCAACGCACACCCGCAGGCTTGCCCTGAGGCATACCGGGGATAGGACTAGTGATAGAGGGTGCGATGCAACAAGCACCGCAATCCGGACGACAGATGGCCAATTACTGCATCCGGTCCGTATCGAGAAAATCTGGCAATGCCACGACTGCAATACCGTCCTCGGCGAGTGATTCGCGTTCTTCTGGCGTCGCGGTACCACGGATAGGACGGACTTCGGTTTCGCCTTCGTGGATTTTACGTGCCTCATCGGCGAATCGATCACCTACATTTTCAGTTTTGCGTATGAATTCGCGCATCTGAACCATCACTGCAGCCTGAATCTGTGCGAGCTCTGGAGATGCAGCGACAACGCTCTGGGCTTGCTGGACAGCAGCAGACATCCCGCCGGATGTAGCGCCCTGTGACGCTGTGTCAGAGGACGACTCGGCAGCAATCTGCGACGCACTAAAGTGCCCGACGTTGAGGCGCGGAGCAGACAATCGCTTGGTAATCGTATCGCTATGGCACATGGGACAGGTAACGAGCCCCCTGGCCTGCTGGGAGTCGTAATCTTCGTGCGAGCCAAACCAGCCCTCAAAAATGTGGCTATTACTGCACTGCAGATCGAAAACTTTGAGTCCCATACAACCTGTAATGAGGGCTAATACGTAAAAATCAAGCGTCGCTCAGTATAACGGAGGTACTTCTACCTATGTTTGGATACCAAAACTCAACCTTGGAACCGATGCCAGCAACTCCCGAGTCACTTGGCTCACGGGTTGATGCAAAACCTGATTCGCTTGCCCAATCTCGACAATGCGTCCAGCATCCATCACCGCCACGCTATCAGCGATGTACTCAACCACGCCAAAGTTATGCGTGATCAGCAAATACGCCATACCTGTTTCGCGCTGCAGATCACTGAGCAGATCCAGGATTTGGGCCTGCACAGAGACATCTAGCGCTGAGGTAGGTTCATCAAGGATCAATACTTTAGGTTCTACAGCCAGCGCACGCGCAATCGCAATTCGCTGTCTCTGCCCACCCGAAAACTCATGAGGATAGCGATCCGCTGCATCCGCGGGCAATCCCACGCGCTCGAGCAGATAAGAAATCCTGCGGATGTGTTCTTTAACCGACCACTCTGGGCGCAAGGCTGCAATACCCTCTTGCAAAATAGCCCCTACCCGCATGCGAGGATCGAGCGATGCATACGGGTCCTGGAATACGATCTGGATCTGGCGTCGCATCGCCATCAGCTCACTGCCAGTGACTTGCAGCAAGGCTTGGTCACCCAAGCTAGCAGTACCGGTCACTGAAACACTCGGATCCATCAAACGCAACAACGTTTTAGCAACGGTTGTTTTACCGCAGCCCGAAGCACCGACCAGTGCCATGGTTTCACCAGCATGCAAGTTAAAGCTGACGCCCTGAACAACCTTATTCCAGCCTGCGATCCTACGTAAAAGACCTTTGCGGATGGGATAGTGGACGTTCAGATTCTCAACTACCAGACGCTGCTCGCCAATGTGCTTATGAAACGCGTCAGAACTGCCCGTGCTATCAGGATTAACTGTCACCCGATCTCGACCCATCTGGGACAAAGGCTTACCGCGCTTGGCGTAGGTCGGTATAGCGTCAAACAACTCGCGTGCATAGGCATGTTTGGGAGCACTGAAAAATTCATCAGCAGGTGCTGTCTCAACAATTTCGCCATGACGCATCAAGGCAACGGTATCCGCCACATCACGCACAACCGCCAGATCGTGCGTAATCAGCAATACAGCCATTCCCAATTCTTTCTGGATATCTGCCAGCAACTTGAGCACTTGCGCCTGCACCGTGACATCCAGCGCGGTCGTAGGCTCATCAGCGATCAGCAGCTCCGGCTCTGCAGCCAGCGCAATCGCGATCATGATGCGTTGCTTTTGACCACCGGAGAATTGGAATGGGTAATCATCCATACGCAACGCAGGATCGGGGATCCCGACGCGTGACAACCACTGGATCGCACGCGCGCGCGCCTCGCTGCCCCGCAAAGCAGTATGCGTATAAATGGGTTCGAGAATTTGCTCACCGATACGCATCACGGGATTCAAGCTCGTAGCGGGCTCCTGGAAGATCATCCCTGCCCGCCCGCCGCGCACAGCACGCATAGAGGACTCAGACAAGGTATTGAGCTCCTGACCGTCGAGCTTGATTGCACCGCGGGTGACACGCAAGGCCTCTGGCAATAAACGCATCAACGCCATGGCCGTCATGCTCTTGCCTGAACCCGATTCGCCAACTAGGGCAAAGGTCTCGCCACGACTGACTGTCAGAGCTAATGCTTTGACAGCAAATCGCAACTGAGCCTCGGCATCGATTGCGATATCAAGATCTTTGACGCTTAAGACCTTGGGCCGAGCCGGTGATCGCGCAACGGGCGGAGAATTAAAGTTTGCAACAGCTTGTGGATCAGAATCCCCAACAGCAGAACTTGCAGCTTTAACAGGCAACTTAAAACGTTTCGGTCTAAAACTCCGACTACGCGGATCAAAAGCATCGCGCACACCATCAGAAAAAAGATTCGCGGCCAAGACTAAAGCAAGCATAAATACAAAGGCGGCGAGCAAATTCCACCAGATCATCGGATCGCGCGACATTTCAAAACGTGCTTTCTCGATCATCGAACCAAAGGAATTCATCGTCGGATCGACACCGATCCCCAGATAAGACAAGACAGCTTCGTAGAGAACCAGCCCGGAAAACTCCAGCACCACAGTAATCAAGACAATGTGCATGACGTTCGGCACGAGATGGCGCGCCATGATGCGCCAGTGCGAGACACCAAACGCACGCGCAGCCTGCACGTACTCGAGCTCTCGCAGCTTAAGCGCCTCAGCACGCAACATCCTGCACAATCCAGCCCAGCCAGTCAGTCCCAGGATCATGCATAATAAAAACAAACGCAGATCGGCGCGCTGTGCAGCGGTCGGAAACAAGCCAGGATTTGTATCGATATAGACTTGCATCATCAACACGCAGGCTGCGATCAGCAACACCCCGGGTATAGAAGTGAGTGTCGTATACACATACTGAATCACATCATCGATCCAGCCTTTGAAATATCCCGAGGCAATACCCAGGATAATCGCTGGAGGCAGCATCGCTACCGTCGTGAGGCTACCGATCACCCACGCCGTACGGATACTCTTGAGGGCTTGCCACAACACATCATTCCCGGTTCGATCAGTGCCGAGCACATGATAGCCACTGGCCAATGCAAAGACCGCGCCAAAACTCAGCGACATCAG
>CAIPID010000156.1 GCA_903865015.1 uncultured beta proteobacterium
GATTTGACGGAACAAACCTTCCATACCAAAGGTACGGGACTCGTCAGCCAGGATTGGTACCACGCGTGGGCCAATATCCTTGTCACGCAAAATCTGATTCAGTACACGGACAAAGGCCTGAGTCGTTGAAATCTCACGACCTTCGGCTGTGGGCTCAAGGACTGGACGGAACACCTCAAGCGCAGGCGCTTTGAGTTTTTCGTCAGAATGGGTACGACGCTTTGGTAAATAACCGCCAAGCGCTTTACGACGCTCATGCAGATACAGCATTTCAGGTGAGTCTTCGGCAGGTTTGAAATAAGGAATCTTATCGAGCTGATCATCTGGCACGGGGATGCCGTAACGATCGCGGAACTCGCGGATCGTATCGACGTCGAGTTTTTTCTGTTGATGCGATGGATTTTTTGCTTGCACTGCATCGCCCACGCCATAGCCCTTAATGGTCTTGGCGAGAATCACGGTAGGTTGACCTGTGTGCTGTGTCGCTGCAGAGAAAGCGGCATAAACTTTATAAGGATCATGACCGCCGCGATTCAGACGCCAGATATCATCATCACTCATGCGCGAAACCATCTCAAGCAGCTTGGGATGTTTGCCAAAGAAATGATCGCGCACGAATTTTCCATCATTGGCTTTGAACGCCTGGTATTCGCCGTCGACGGTTTCTTCCATGATCTTGCGCAAGATGCCTTCTTTATCGCTCGCAAGTAATGGATCCCAATAGCCACCCCAAATCAGTTTGATGACGTTCCAGCCGCTACCGCGGAAGTCGCCTTCGAGTTCCTGAATGATTTTTCCGTTGCCTCGCACAGGACCATCGAGACGTTGCAAATTGCAATTGATAACAAAGATCAGGTTATCGAGTTTTTCACGTGAGGCTAGGCTGATCGCACCGAGTGACTCGGGCTCGTCCATTTCTCCATCGCCGCAGAATACCCAGACTTTACGTTTGCTGGTGTCAGCAATACCCCGTGCATGCAGGTACTTAAGAAAGCGAGCCTGATAGATGGCCATCAAAGGACCCAGGCCCATTGATACCGTTGGGAACTGCCAGAACTCAGGCATGAGTTTTGGATGTGGGTAGGACGACAGTCCCTTGCCTCCGACTTCCTGTCGGAAGTGGTTGAGCTGGTCTTCAGTCAAACGGCCTTCGAGGTATGCGCGACCGTACACACCGGGTGATGAGTGACCCTGGAAATAAACCAGATCACCGCCACGCTCGGGTGTATCCGCGTGCCAGAAATGATTTTGACCACATCCAATAATCGTAGCAAGCGATGCGAACGACGCAATGTGTCCGCCCAGATCGCCACCGTCAGGAGGATTATGTTTGTTGGCTTTGACAACCATCGCCATCGCATTCCAGCGAATATAGCTGCGAATGCGTGCCTCAAGTTCCTGGTTACCAGGGTGCACAGGCTCAAGTCCTGCAGGAATCGTATTCTGATATGCAGTATTCGGTGAAAAAGGAATGTACGCGCCAGAGCGACGCGCGAGATCTGTTAGGCGCTCAAGCAAATAATGCGCGCGCTCAGGACCCTCGCGATCCAGGACTGCAGCTAGTGCATCCAACCACTCTTGTGTCTCTAAATTGTCTTCGTCTTTTGTGGCATTGAATGCGGCAGCTTGTGGTGCCATAACAATCTCCTGAGTCTGTAGGCTATCTAGTGTGTAAGCCTACTTGTTTTTGGGTATTTTGCGCATTCTATGTACATATGGATTACCCGGCAAGTTAAATTTCACGTTACGGTATTGAATTTCACATTATGAAAAAATAAAAGTCTGTAACCCGTCTAAAATGAGACATCTGTGGATAACCCGAATGTCATCACCTCCTAAATCAGTTATAGCGACACCCTTTCACGACCACGCACGTTTGCGTCGTCGCCGGTGGTATTGGCTCACGCCTATGCTGGTGCTCGCGCTCTATGCATGCGTGATGGGCGTGTTTTTCTGGCTTCAACGGATTCATGATGGCAGCGTCATGTTTGTGACCATCGATCAGGAGGTCAGACAAAACCGTTTAATTGGTGTGGTGCTCGCGCTCTCGGTTGTGATCGTGATTGCGCTGTTGATGCTTTGGCGCTACACACGATACCGATCCGAAGCTGAGGCGGCGCTAATCGCTGAAACCGGTTTCAGACGAGCGATGGAAAACTCCATGTCAACCGGCATGCGTGTGTTGGACCTTGAGGGCCGTATCGCCTATGTCAATCCGGCGTTTTGCAGAATGATTGGATGGAACGAAGCTGATCTGATCGGACGTTTGCCTCCTTTCCCATATTGGGTTCCGGGAAGACACGAATCGCATCAGCAAACTCTTGATAACGTACTGACAGGAAAAACACCAAGCAGCGGCCTTGAGCTTGAGGCGCAAAGACGCGATGGTTCGCGATTTAACGCACGTATGTATGTGTCACCATTAAGAGACCCAAACGGTACGCAAATCGGCTGGATGACGTCAATGACTGACATTACCGAGCCCAAACGTATCCGCGAGGCACTTACGGCCGCCCATGAGCGCTTTATGACCGTGCTGGAGGGGCTGGATGACGCGATCTCTGTAACTGCGGACACAAATGAAGGATTGGAGCTGTTATTTGCGAACCGCACCTACCGCAGATTCTTTGGTGCGCAGACCAATGGTCATGACGAGCTACTTGCAGGTCGTCGTGGACGCTACACCGATGAGTCTGTAGAAATTTACTCTGCCTCAGTCCAGAGATGGTTCGAAGTCCAGCACCGCATGCTTGCGTGGACAGATGGCAGACGGGTTCGATTACAAGTTGCCCGTGACATCACGGAGCGGCGCCACCACGAGGAAGCCTCCCGCATCCAGCAAGAAAAAATTCAGATCACCAGCCGACTCACGACTATGGGTGAAATGGCCTCCTCTCTCGCTCACGAGTTGAATCAACCTTTGACAGCCATCACCAACTACAGCATGGGTGCGGTTGCCATGGTCAAAGCAGGCCATACCGATCTGGAAAAGCTTTTACCTGCGCTTGAAAAAGCAGCATCTCAGGCTCAACGCGCGGGTAAGATCATCAGCCGTATTCGGGAGTTTGTGAAACGCAGCGAGCCCAGGCGCCAATCCATCCAGATCGATACGGTGATTGAGAATGCAATCAGTCTGGCAGAAATCCATGCCCGCAAGCGACAGATCCTCATCGAGCGACAAATCCCGGAAAACTTGCCTGACGTCTTGGCCGATCCGATTCTGATTGAACAAGTATTGCTCAATCTGCTGAAGAACGGCCTCGAATCAATGGAACAATCCGAAATCGGCAATCTGCTTGTCACTGTCAACATGCACGATGACCAGATTGAAGTGGGCGTCATGGATCGCGGCCATGGGCTCACGGATCCCGAGCGCTTGTTCGAACCATTTTTCAGCACCAAAACCGAAGGTCTCGGAATGGGGCTTAATATCTGTCGCACCATCATAGAATCGCACCACGGTCGCCTCTGGGCCTCTAACAATCCGGATGGCGGTACGACTTTTCGCTTTACACTGCCCTGTTCGCAGTTGCATTTAACACCCCAGCACAATCAGTCCGAGGAGTTATCAGTATGAGCACGCCCCAAATCGCCAGTACCGTTTACATCGTGGATGACGACGAAGCCGTCCGTGACTCTTTGCGCTGGTTGCTTGAGGCAAACGGCTACCGTGTTAGAGCTTATCCAAGTGGCGAAAGCTTTCTGACAGAATTTAATGATCATCAACCTGGCGTTTTGATTGTCGATGTTCGCATGCCTGGCATGAGTGGGCTGGAGCTCCAGGAGCAGCTCATTGCACGTCAGTCAACGATGCCTATCGTCTTCATTACCGGCCACGGCGATGTACCCATGGCCGTCTCGACCATGAAAAAAGGTGCGATTGATTTTCTTGAAAAGCCGTTCAACGAAACGGATCTGCGCGAGATCGTCACACGCATGTTCGAGCAAGCGAATCAGCGTCTGTCGCAGGCTCAGGCACAGAAGTCGCATGACGCAATGATTGCTCGACTGACTGCTCGCGAACAGCAAGTACTCGAGCGAATCGTTGCTGGCCGCTTGAATAAACAGATCGCCGACGATTTGGGCATCAGCATTAAAACGGTCGAGGCACACCGCGCCAACATCATGGAAAAACTCCAGGTTACTACCGTGGCAGACCTGATGAAGGTCGCGTTGGCCAAGCCTGAGGTGAATGCATGACAGCACGGTTGATTGATGGGGTCAAACTTGCTGCGGTCATTCGCGAAGAAGTCGCGCAACGTGCCGCAGTATTAACCGCACATGGAGTGAGACCTGGCCTGGCTGTTATTGTTGTTGGCAGTGATCCCGCTTCTCAAGTGTATGTTCGCAATAAAGTTGCTGCATGCGAAAAGGCAGGCTTACACTCTGTGCTCGAAGCCTATCCTGCGTCTATGACGCAGGATGAACTTCTCAATCGTGTCAAAGCACTGAATGCAGAGCCAACGATACACGGCATTCTGGTTCAACTCCCCTTGCCTGCTCATATCGATGCGCACCTGGTGATCGAAACCATCGCCGCGGCAAAAGATGTGGATGGTTTTCACGTCAGCAATGCTGGGTTGCTCATGACAGGCAAACCACTTTTCAGACCATGCACACCTTATGGTGTGATGAAAATGCTCGAGTCCGAGCATGTCGAAATACGTGGCGCTGTTGCAGTCATCATTGGTGCAAGCAACATTGTCGGTAAGCCGATGGCCATGTTGTTGCAAAGCGCAGGCGCGACCGTCACGATCTGTAATTCAAAAACACGCGATCTCGCCTGGCATACCCGTCATGCGGATATTGTTGTCGTGGCAACAGGCAAACCGCGCATGGTTGATGGCAGCATGATCAAGCCGGGTGCTGTTGTGATCGACGTGGGTATCAATCGCCTGCCCGATGGCAAGCTGTGTGGCGATGTTGATTTTGACAGCGCAAAAGAAGTTGCTTCAGCGATCACCCCCGTACCTGGTGGTGTCGGTCCTATGACGATTGCGATGCTGCTGGTCAACACCATTGAAGCAGCAGAAAGAGCATTAGCGTCTAAATAAATAGAGCGAAATCAGTACTTTCAAGTTCGATTTATTCCTAATTTCAGTAAAGACTAATTTAAAAAGTGAGGACAAAGCATCGCGTATCGCTGTCCTCATGCAAAGGGAATTTAATGACTGCTCACTCCAATCCACTTCTGGCACCCATGGATAGTCTGATTGATTATGCAGCGATCAAGCCTGAGGATATCAAACCGGCTGTTGAGTACCTGATGGAACGCGCCAAAGCCGCCGTCATTGCTGCAGCCAGCCCAGAACTATCTGCCACGTGGGAGGCTGTTGTTGCCCCACTCGATGCCGCTTCAGAACCTCTCTGGCGTGCCTGGTCCATCGCAGGCAATCTGAACTCGGTCGTCAATACGCCTGAGTTGCGTGATGCGTATAACGAAATGTTGGGACCGATCAGTGAGTTTTCAACGTGGATTGGATTACACGAAGGGCTCTACAAACAGTATCAGCGTCTGCGCGCGGTACCTAACTTTGCTCAATGGTCTGCCGCTCGAAAAAGAATTATTGATCTAGCCTTGCGTAATTTCAGACTCAGTGGTGTTGAGCTCATGGGTGAGGATCGCACCCGTTATGCTGAACTTTCTGAAAAACAATCTCAAGTGTCGCAAAAGTTTTCTGAAAATGTGATGGATGCCAAAGATGGCTGGTCACTGATCATTGACGATGCAAAGCGTCTGGATGGTATTCCCGAAGATGTGCTCAGTGCAATCAAGGTTGCAGGGAGCGAGAATTGGAAACTATCTTTACAAATGCCCTGCTACTTACCGGTTATGCAGTATGCGAATGACCGTGAATTGCGCCATGCGCTTTACCGTGCATACGCGACCGTCGCATCCGAGCATGGCGACGAAGCCTTCGATAACTCGAAAATCATCGAAGAGTCTCTTTTATTGAGAGCAGAAGAATCCAAACTACTCGGCTTTGAACACTTTGCAGCACTGCGACTTGAAACGCGCATGGCGGATACATCAGAGGAGGTAGTCAGCTTTTTGCGCCAGCTTGCCGTTCGTGCCAAGCCTTTTGCAGAAAAAGATCTGACCGAACTCAAAGCCTTTGCAGCAAAAGAACTGGGCCTCAATGATCTTGAGCCTTGGGACGTAGCCTATGCTGCTGAAAAATTGCGTGAGGCGCGCTATGCGTACTCAGAGGACGAGGTCAAACAATATTTCACTGAGCCTCGTGTATTGAAAGGCCTCTTTGATGTCGTGCATACTTTATTCGGCGTGACGCTTGAGTCCTGTGACGTCAAAGGCTGGCATTCGGATGTCAGGGCAGCCAAAGTAATGAGCGCCCAAGGCGATACACTCGGCTATCTGATGCTGGATCTATACGCACGTCCAGGTAAACAAGGCGGCGCATGGGTTGATAGTGAGCGGAGCCGACGTAAAGTAGGTCACCATATTCAAACTCCTGTTGTCTACTTGACCTGCAATTTTGCAAAACCACAAGGATCACGCCCCGCTCTACTCACACACGATGACGTGATCACGTTATTTCATGAAAGCGGCCATGCACTGCATGCATTGCTTTCTGAAGTCGATGAGCCAGGTGCGGCGGCCTTTGCAGCGGTGGAGTGGGATGCGATCGAATTGCCTTCTCAATTCATGGAGAATTTCTGCTGGGAGTGGTCGGTACTTCAACAGTTAACAGCCCATGTTGATACAGGCGAACCGCTGCCGCGAGATCTCTATGAGCGGATGACAGCTGCCCGAAATTACCAAAGCGGCATGCAAACCGTACGTCAGATCGAGTTTTCCTTGTTTGATATCTTGTTGCATAGCCAAGACAAAGGGCTCTCGATCGCCGAGGTTCTCACCCAACTCGATCAGGTAAGAGACGAGGTTTCTGTCATGCGTCCACCAGCCTGGCATCGATTCCCACATAGTTTTTCGCATTTGTTTGCAGGTGGATATGGTGCAGGTTATTACAGCTATAAATGGGCAGAGGTCTTATCTGCTGATGCATTCGAAGCGTTTGAAGAAGCCGCTGAGCGTGCGGCGCAATCAGCACATGCCGCTGCGCAAGCACTGGATGACAAGCCTGTCATGGGTGCACTCGATCGTGAAACAGGCTTGCGTTTTAAAAAGGAAATACTCGCCATAGGTGGTGTACGACCTGCAGCAGAGTCCTTTGCAGCGTTCCGTGGTCGCGCACCACGCATGGATGCGCTCCTGCGTCACAGCGGCATGACTGAGCAGGTTAAATGATGTTGGCTGGCGGATTGTTATGGAATGCACAACCCTCATCAATGCCTGGGCGACTCATGAGTTTGATCAAAGCCCTTGCACTGTGCAGCATGCTATTGCTTGGTGCGTGTACGGAGCAACCCGCCAAATGGGCTTTATATGATGTGTCAGGTCACCTGCCCGATTTGAAATTTTCCTTACAGGCGGCAGGTAACAAGACTTTCACGCAGGCCGATCTGAAAGGCAAAACAGTACTTATGTTTTTTGGCTACGCCAGCTGCCCGGACATCTGCCCGACCACGATGGCACAGCTCAGCGAAGTCATTGAAAAGCTTGGTGACAAAGCAAAAGACGTACGCATTATTTTTATCAGTGTCGATCCGCACCGTGACACACCAGACATGTTACAAGCCTATGTGGATGCATTTAACAAAAATGCAATCGGCCTGACAGGTAAAGAAGAGCAGATCCAGGATCTTGCAAGGAAATACCGTATTGCCTATCAGATTGAAAAACCCAAGGCTGGAGACAATCCTGACGTCTATGACGTGACGCACAGTCGCGGCGTGTTTATTTTTGACAATACAGGCAAGGCCAGGTTGCTCGCGTCAGACACAGAGGCGGTGGATCTGGTGACGAAGGATTTGAAGCAGTTACTGGATTTGACAGGAACAAAAAAGTAACTGCCAGCCTAATGATTCCTATTGCGGAAAATCAAATCCTGACAGCTCCTTCCATGTTACTTTTCATCAACGTTCATACATGGCGGTCATGATGCAAAAGAGTTCAATATCCAACGCACCTGAACAAAACGCTGAAAGCGACGGACTCGATCTCGCAATTGAAGGCATGACCTGTGCCTCATGTGTGTTCCGTGTGGAGAAAGCCTTATCCAAGGTCCCAGGCGTTGCAAAAGCAACAGTTAACCTTGCTACGCAACGCGCACACCTGACTTACGACTCAAACCAGACTATTCAGTCAAATACATCCTCTGAAGCGATCGCTGCAGTCAAAAAAGCAGGCTACGAAGCCAGTGCAATTGAAATTCACGCGGCACCGACCGATACACTCACAAAATCTCGAGAGGAAGAAGGCCGCTACTTACAGCGGCAATTAATCATTGCACTCGTACTCACCCTTCCCGTTTTTATCCTGGAGATGGGTTCTCACCTCATTCCAGCCATGCATATGTTTGTACATGAGCACATCGGGATGCAAAACAGCTGGATACTCCAGTCTGTTCTCACCACGCTTGTGCTTATTGGACCTGGTCGGGTATTTTTTACAAAAGGCATCCCAGCGCTGTGGCATTTCTCTCCTGAAATGAATTCGCTCGTAGCCATGGGGTCAGGTAGTGCCTGGCTCTTTTCAATGATGGCGACCTATGCGCCTGCGCTGCTGCCTGAGGGCACACGCTTTGTTTATTTTGAAGCGGCGGCGGTGATCGTCACCCTCATTCTGTTGGGACGTACTTTAGAGGCTAAAGCAAAAGGTCGCACCGGTGCGGCGATTCAACACCTGATCGGTCTCGTCCCACGCCAGGCACGTATCCTGCGAGACGATCAAATGATCGATGTGGAAATCGGATCTGTTGTGCCTGGTGATTATGTTGTTGTGCGGCCCGGTGAAAAAATCCCTGTTGATGGACAGATCACAGAGGGCGCGCCTTACATTGATGAGGCCATGATCACGGGCGAACCTGTGCCTGTTACCAAAGCCGTTGGTGATCTTGTGACGGGTGGAACGATTAACACCACAAATAGTTTTACCTTCATTGCGACGCATACAGGTGGTGACACGGTGCTCGCGCGCATTATCCGCATGGTTGAGAGTGCACAGGGTGCGAAACTCCCTATCCAGGCGGTGGTAGATCGCGTGACGGCTTGGTTCGTACCAGCGATTATGGTTTGTGCTTTGATGACTTTTTTAGTATGGCTATGGCTAGGGCCGACTCCAAGCCTGAGCTATGCGCTGGTCAACGCGGTCGCTGTGATGATCATCGCCTGCCCTTGCGCAATGGGACTGGCCACACCCACGTCCATTATGGTTGGTACGGGGCGCGCCGCGGAGCTCGGTGTGCTGTTCAGACAAGGCGATGCACTGCAACGCATGCGTGATGTGCAAGTGATCGCCTTTGACAAGACTGGCACATTGACGATGGGTAAGCCGGTGCTGACAGACGTGCTGGTGCTCAGCTCTAAATACGATCGAGCTACGCTTCTTTCCTGGGCTGCTGCAATGCAGAGTCAATCCGAGCATCCTATCGCGCATGCGATTTTAAAAGCTGCGACCGAAGAACAACTGCCCTTGCCTGCTGCAAAAGATTTCACGGCGATTCGCGGCTCCGGTGTGCGTGCGGTCGTGCTGAGTAACGTGATTCTTTCTGGGACTCAGCATCTGATGGTGGATGAAGGTATTCCAACAGATCTCGCGACTGAGCAGATCAAACAATGGGGTGAGCAAGGCAAAACGCCTATTTATCTCGCGGTCAATGGTGAACTCGCAGCGCTGATGGCGGTAGCGGATCCGATTAAACCCAGCGCTTTTTCTGCGATCACTGCTTTGCATGCGCTAGGTCTAAAAACCGTCATGATTACTGGAGACAATATCCATACGGCTCAGGCCGTTGCAGCGCAACTTGGAATTGATCAGGTGCATGCTCAGGTCCTACCTGAGGGCAAGGTTACGGTGCTGCAATCTTTGCGGGACAAAGCTGCGGTGCTGGCATTTGTCGGTGATGGCATTAACGATGCGCCGGCATTAGCGACTGCGGATGTAGGGATAGCGATTGGTACGGGGACTGATGTTGCGATCGAGAGTGCTTCGGTTGTGTTGATGTCCGATGATCTGCATGGTGTTGCGAACGCGGTAGGTTTGTCACGCGCAACACTGCGCAACATCAAGGAAAATCTGTTTTGGGCCTTTGCTTACAACGTGGCACTCGTGCCACTCGCAGCGGGTGCGTTGTATCCGAATTTCGGAATATTGTTGTCACCGATGTTTGCTGCGGGAGCGATGGCATGCTCGAGTGTTTTCGTGATCGCGAATGCGTTGAGGCTTAAGAGGTTTAAGCCCCAGCTTTCCACACATGCGTAAACGACATCGCATCTGGACGCTGTGCCGCAGCGAGTTGATTAATCGGCGTACCAACAGCAAGAAAACCTACGAACCTGTAATCCAAGCCGTCAAAGCCTAAGGCCTCGGGAACCTCCTCTGTGTAAGAGCCGAGCCCGGTACTCCAGTAGCTCGCAAAGCCCAAAGCATGCGCAGCGTTTTGAATATTCATCACGGCCGCACCCATCGAAAGTGTCTGCTCGATCTCAGGTACTTTGCTGTTGTCGTGTGAAATTTTATAAGCCAGACCAATCAACAGCGGCACTTTTGACATCCAGTTACGCGTGTTCTGTTCTTTTTGTGGCGTGATCTCTCGTCCCCATCGGCGCGTGGCACTTATCGCCAGATCGGTAAAGGCAGCAATCTCCGATTGCTCAATTAATGCGAATCGCCAAGCACGCATGGCCGCATGATCAGGGGCGCAAACCGCAGTTTGCAGAATCTGGTTGAGCTGCTCAGAGCTTGGACCTGGGGTCTGAACGAGTTTATTAGACCGACGCGAAAGCATCGATGCGACGAGATCTGGAGATTGCGTGATTGTCATGATTTGAACTTTAATTAATCGCTTCAACAAAAAACCCTGCACCACCGAAGCGATACAGGGCTTTAAAACAAAAGCCTGCACGAGGCAGGCTTTCATCAACTCAGATTACAGCACTTGAATGTTGGTAGCTGATGGGCCTTTAGCGCCCTGACCAATTTCAAAGCTGACTTTCTGGTTTTCTTCGAGGGTTTTGTAACCGCTCGAACGAATTTCAGAATAGTGAGCGAAGAGATCTTTGCCGCCGCCATCAGGCATGATGAAACCATAACCTTTTTCGGCGTTGAACCACTTAACGACACCAGTAGACATTTGAACTTCCTTGATAAATAAAATACGGGCAAAAACGCCCACGTGCTAGATGGTCAAGGAATGGAAAGACACCACTGATTACCACTAAGGGCGACCGACTAGGGACAAAAACCGAATCGCTTGAGAATCTTGCAACTCCAAGTGTAGTAGTGAAGATCACCAGAGTCAAACTAAATTATCCCCAAGTGTGGTGGAAATGCACGATTTTGTTGTTTTCCCTGAAAAATTAGCCAAAAATACCTAAAAAAAGTGATTTAACTAAATTCATTCAAATTATTCAATCAAATTCACTACCAAACCACATCTAAACTTTCACAATCCACTAGAAATATCAGGAACTACCATGAAAGTGATTGTTTTAGGTGCAGGTGTGATCGGAACAACTACGGCTTACTACCTAGCTCGCGCGGGTGCTGAGGTTACTGTAATCGACCGCCAACCCTGTGTGGCCAATGAGACAAGCTTTGCCAACGCGGGTCAGGTCTCTCCTGGTTACTCAACGCCCTGGGCAGCCCCTGGCATTCCACTGAAAGCAGTGAAATGGATGTTCCAAAGACATGCGCCGCTTGCAATCCGGCTCGACGGTAGCCTGTGGCAACTTAAATGGATGGCGAGCATGCTGCGTGAATGCAACGCAGCGCGCTATGAGATCAACAAAGAGCGTATGACCCGTGTGGCTGAATACAGCCGTGACTGCCTGCGCGCGCTGCGTGCGGATACGGGTATTGAATATGAACAGCGTACAGGTGGCACGCTCCAGTTGTTTCGCACGCAAGCACAGGTCGATGCAGTGCAGCGTGATATTAAAGTCCTCGAAGAATGCGGCGTGCCCTACGAACTGCTCGGTCGCGAACAACTTACTTTAGCAGAGCCAGGACTCGCCCACGCAAAGGAACTGCTCGCGGGAGGGCTTCGTCTACCTAATGATGAGACGGGCGATTGTCAGATGTTTACGACCCAGCTAGCCATCAAAGCAAAAGAGCTGGGAGTGCAATTCAAATTTGATACCAGTGTTGAGCAAATCATGTCTGAGGGCAATCGCATCACGGGTGTGAGAGTCGGCAATGAAATATTAAAGGCCGATAAATATGTAATGGCTTTCGCGAGCTTTGCGCGTGACTTACTCAGGCCGCTCTCCATCAATCTGCCGGTCTATCCAGTGAAAGGTTATTCGCTGACGATCCCTCTCGTTGACGAATCCAAAGCGCCCCATTCCACTGTGCTCGATGAAACCTATAAAGTCGCTGTGACACGCTTTAATAATAGGATTCGGGTAGGCGGCATGGCTGAACTGAGCGGTTTTAATATGGACCTCAAACAACGCCGTCGCGAAACACTTGAAAAAGTCGTGACGGATTTATTCCCTGGCGGAGACCTCAGTCAGGCAATATTCTGGACCGGGCTGCGCCCGATGACACCAGATAGCACGCCGGTGATCGGCCACACGCACTTTCAAAATTTGTTCATCAACGCTGGCCATGGCACACTGGGCTGGACGATGGCTTGTGGCTCAGGCAAATTAATTGCTGACTTGGTGACCGGTCACAAAACAGAGATCAGCACCGATGGCCTGGATATCAGTCGCTACCAATCACGTTCAAATATGCCCAACTCTGCTGCTCGACCCAATATAATTCACGCATGACTAGACCTGCTCAGGCATTGATTGACCTCAATGCATTACGACATAACTATCTTGTGGCCCGCGACCTCCATGGCGGTCGTGCGCTGGCTGTGATTAAAGCCAATGCGTATGGCCACGGTGCTGTGCGCTGCGCGCAGGCTCTACAGGGCATTGCAGATGGCTTTGCGGTGGCGTTTGCTGCCGAAGCTTTTGAGCTGAGAGCGGCAGGTATTAAAGGCCCCATATTGATTCTTGAGGGATGCTTTGATTCGCAAGAGCTCATCGAATGCGCGAGGCTTGGCATATGGATGGCCGTGCATCAGGAAAGTCAGCTGGTGGCGATTGAACAAACGTCATTGCCCGCAGGCTCAATTCATGCATGGTTAAAAATTGACTCTGGTATGAACCGGGCAGGATTTGAGCTCTACGAGGTCACAGCAATGCATGCTCGTCTGACTGCTTGCATCAGTGTGATGGACATCACGTTGATGACCCATTTCGCACAGTCAGATGAACCTGAAACACATGCGACACAAAAACAAATTGATGTCTTCGATGCTGCGACAGGTCATTTGCCTGGAGCCCGCAGCCTGAGTAATTCTGGCGGCATCCTGGCTTGGCCTTTGTCTCGTCGAGACTGGGCGCGAGTCGGCATCATGCTCTATGGTGCAGATCCAATGCCGGTGCAGAGCCACGACCTGATTCCTGTGATGAGTCTGCAGAGCCAGGTATTTGCGGTCAAAATGCTCGACCCAGGTGAGTCACTGGGATATGGTGCGACCTTTACTGCAAACGTACGTATGCGAATCGGACTGATCGCCATGGGCTATGCAGATGGCTACCCGCGCTGCGCACCGACTGGCACACCTATTGCTGTAGATGGCGTTGTCACCAGAACGATCGGTCGTGTCTCCATGGATATGCTGACAATCGACTTGACGGATTTTCCTCAGATAGGAGTTGGCAGCAAGGTTGAGTGCTGGGGTCAACAGATCGATGTCAATATGGTCGCAAAACTAGCCGGCACGATCTCTTATGAGTTGCTCTGCAACGTTAAACGCGTGCAGCGTGTGTATGTTGGTGATTAGCAGTTTAGAATCTGCCAAACAACTGGTAGAAACACAACTGGTACAAATACATGCAACTTGCCACCTGGAACGTTAATTCCCTAAAAGTACGCCTGCCGCAAGTACTCGCCTGGCTGGAGGCTAATCCTGTCGATGCCCTCTGCTTACAGGAGCTCAAGCTCGATCACGAAAAATTCCCACTCGAAGCGTTCACCGAAATCGGCTATCACGCAGGCTGGGCTGGTCAAAAAACTTATAACGGTGTGGCGGTCATATCCAGGGAACCTGGTCAGGACATTATCAGGAACATCCCTGGTTTCGAAGATCATCAGCAACGCGTGCTCGCCACCACCCTGCCCTATGGCAGTGAGACTATCCGCGTCATCAGTGCCTACTGTCCAAATGGTCAGTCGCTGGACAGCGACAAGTATGTCTACAAACTAGCCTGGTACAAGGCATTTGAACAATGGCTGGCAGAAGAAATCCAGCGCCATCCGAATGTCGCTGTGCTGGGTGACTACAACATCGCCCCCAAAGACGAGGACGTGCATAATCCTGAGAAATGGGTTGGACAGGTACTGGTCTCAGAACCGGAACGTGCGGCGTTAGAAAGTCTGCTTGCGCTCGGACTGACGGACTCGTTCAGAATGTTTGATCAACCGGCTAAGTCGTTTAGCTGGTGGGATTACCGGATGAATGGTTTTAAACGTAATGCTGGCATGCGTATTGATCATGTATTGTTATCAGCACCGCTGGTAGCAAAATGCACCGCCTGCATCATTGACAAAGGCCCGCGTGGCAATGAGCAGCCCTCTGACCACACGCCAGTGATAGCCACGCTCAGGAGCGCGTAAATGTCGAATCAATTAGCCGTACCGATTGACCATCTAGTCATTAATGTTCTAAAAAAAATGGACATTGCACACGATACATTCAAACACCTCGGTTTTACGATGACACCCCGCGGTCGTCACACGATGGGCTCGATCAACCATCTGATGATTTTGGAAAAAGACTATATCGAACTCATCGGACTGCCTGTTGACGGGACAGTATTAAGAGATGAATTACTCGGCAATCCGATAGGAATTGACGGGATTGTTTTTCAAAGTAGCAATGCCGAAGAAACATATAAAACACTCAGCAAACGTAAACAATCACTGCTCCCTGTCCAGTCCTTTTCTCGTCCTGTAGATCTGGACGGCAAAAAAGTGGATGCAAGCTTTAAAACCGTGCGATTCACGCCCGGTCAATTCCCAGCCGGGCGCATTTATTTTTGTCAGCACTTCACGCCTGAGTTAGTGTGGCGTAAGGAATGGCAAACGCACGCGAATGGCGCACAAGCGATTGCTGGATTTTTAGTGGTGAGCAAGCAACCAAAAAAAGATGCCGAGCAATATTGCAAAGTATCAGGTGGTAAAGTCATCAAGGGTAAAAACGGCGAATATCGAATCCTCGGTGAACACTACGCGTTGGTCTTTATTAGTCAATCAGCTTATGAGCAATGCTATGGCCCGCTAGTGTGCGACCATCACGGACGTGCAAGCTTTTTTGGCGTGATCGCCTTAAAAACAACTAGCCTTGAGGCTGTTAGAAAGGTGCTTGGAGCATCTGACTCAAGTTTGAGCGGTGTTCGCTGGCGCGATGCAGCCAACAGAATCGCAATTCAAGTGCCTGGGTTTAATACCTTGCTCGAGTTTGTTGAAACTGATCTGGTTTAAAAAAGTGGTCACGCGATCGAGTGATACTGCGCGCGTGACTAAATATCAAAGTAATAAGGAGACACGTAAATGCTAAAAATCTGGGGACGTATTACGTCCATCAATGTACGTAAAGCAGTCTGGACAGCACAGCACCTAGGCTTGCAATTTGAACGAATCGATGCGGGTGGTGCTTTCGGTATTGTTAAAACACCCGAGTACATTGCGTTGAATCCAAACTCAGTTGTCCCAACCTTGATCGATGGGGATTTCGTGCTTTGGGAATCAAATGTGATCGTGCGTTATCTCTGTGCGAAATATTCGATGGGCGATCTGTATCCCTCCGACCTACAAGAACGCTTTGATGCGGAACGGTGGATGGACTGGCAGCAGACGACAATGGGCCCATCGGGTCGTAACGCATTTTGGGAGCTCATCCGGGTACCCGAAGCACAGCGCGATATGCAGAAAGTCGAAGCATCGATCGCCTCGACCGAGCCCTTGTTTGATCGCATGGAAAGCCATTTAGCAAAAAATGAGTTTATGGCCTGCGGGCGTTTGACCATGGCGGATATCCCCCTCGCCTGCGAAGTACACCGTTGGTACGGTCTTGGGGTCACTAAAACAAAACGCCCACACCTCGAAGCTTGGTATGCAAAAATTCTCGCACGACCAGCTTCGGCGAATGTGTTGACGTTGCCGCTCTCTTAATTAACGCTTCTAATCCGCGCTGCTGAACGGTGAACCTTATCTGCACTCCTAATCAGAGTGCAGATAAGATTTCAGAGATTAGATCAATAAGCCGGATCGCGATTGATTAAACGTATTTGGTCAATCGCGTCCAGGACTTCCTGACTAAGTTTCGTGTCGTACGCCGCAATATTTTCATCAAGCTGCGCGATACTGGTGACCCCAATGATCGTGCTCGCGACCTGCCATTTCTGGTAGCAGAAAGCGAGTGCCATTTGCACAGGTGTCATGCCATGCGCACGCGCTAGATCGTTGTAGAGACGCGCCGTATCGACCGCAGAGGCACGACCCCAACGCTGGGCCCGGACGGATTCATATTTAGTGATCCTTCCTTCCTGCGGTGCTGTTGGACCCGTAATCCCACTCGCATCGTACTTTCCTGTCAGCAAGCCAAACGCTAGTGGCGAATAAGCGAGCAGCGACACATTCAAACGATAAAGTGACTCGTCCAGCGCGTTTTCGACAGTCCGATTCACCAGACAATATACGTTTTGAACGCTGGCGATTCTAGGCAGGCCGTTTGCTTCGGCGAGTCGAATAAATTCATGCACGCCATAGGGAGTTTCGTTCGACAAACCGATTTCTCTAACCTTACCGGCTTTGACCAGTCGACCGAGCGCCTCGAGTTGCTCAATAATCGGTGTCAATGCGGCATTATCTTTAGCAGGATCAAAATACATCTGACCAAAGGCTGGCACATGACGCACCGGCCAGTGAATCTGATACAGATCAATCACCTCAGTCTGAAGTCTTTTCAGACTATCGTGACAGGCTTTTTCGATGTCAGCACCCGTCAAATCTGGATGGCCATTGCGAATCCAGGGCATGTTGCGCGGTGGGCCTGCAACTTTGGTCGCAACAACCACGCGATTCCGTACGCCAGGATTTTTAGCGATCCAAGTGCCGATAATTTGTTCGGTACGGGTATAGGTTTCTGCCTTGACCGGTACGGCATACATTTCCGCTGTATCCAAGAAATTGATACCGCGCTCCAAGGCGTGGTCCAAAATTTTATGTGCCAGAGGCTCGTCGACTTGCTCTCCAAAAGTCATGGTGCCCAAACAGATTGGGGTGACTTCAAGTGAAGATTTCCCTAATTTAACTTGATTCATTTTCCATCCTTATGCAAACTCTTTGAACCGATCAACAAGATTTGACCGTCAATTACCCAGTCAATGTAACTCCTTCGTGCAGGAGTTAGTAAAATCAACAAGTCGCCCTTCCATAGATCAAAATATGCTTAGATCCGCATTTTGGTAAAGTTTGGGTCACTATTCAATAACAATATATCTGGAGCATCTCTTGACATCATCATCAATCAATACGCCGGTAGCAGTCGTCACGGGTGGCGCACGCGGAATCGGTTTAGCGATCGGCAACTGGTTTCTGGCACATGACTATCGTGTGGCACTGATTGATATTGACGCAGAGACACTAACTCAGACGGCAAAAACGCTCAACAACCCCGAGCGTGTCTTGGCCATCCATAGCGATGTGTCAAAGCCCGATCAGGTTCAAACTGCGATCGAGCAGGTAGAAAAGAAATTTGGTCGTATCGATGCACTCGTCAACAACGCGGGTGTTGCCGTATTCAAGCCGATTGGTGAAACTACCTTTGAAGAATTCCGCCATGTTCTGGGCACCAATCTAGATGGAGCGTTCCTTTGCTCGCAAGCTTGCGTGCCTGTCATGAAAAAAGGCGGTCAAGGCGGTGCGATCGTTAATATCGCGTCGATCTCTGGCCTGCGTGCAAGCACCTTGCGTGTCGCCTACGGCACGAGTAAGGCAGCCCTGTTGCATATGACCAAACAACAAGCGGTCGAGCTGGGTACCGTTGGCATTCGCGCCAATGCCGTCGCCCCCGGGCCGGTTGATACGGAAATGGCCAAACTCGTGCATAGCATCGCGATCCGCTCAGATTACTATGACACCATCCCGATGAATCGCTACGCCACCACAGAAGAAATCGCCAATGCGGTCGGTTTCCTCTGCAGCCCTGCAGCTTCGTTTATCAATGGCCAGTACCTGGCAGTCGACGGCGGCTTTGACGCCTCCGGTGTTGGCATCCCTACCCTTCGTCTGAACCAAACAGGATCACTGTGATGAAACAACCTTACATCGTTGGCTGGGGCCACACACCCTTTGGCAAACTCGATAATATCGATCTCGAGCAACTAATCCGCGATGCGGCGCTGCCCGCAATCGAAAGCGCAGGGCTTGAGCCCTCTGACATTGACGGGATTTTTGTCGGTCACTTTGGTGCGGGGTTTGTCCCTCAGGATTTCAGTGCCGCATTACTGGGCGTTGCAATCCCCGAGTTTCGTCACACCCCTGCCGTGCGTATGGAAAATGCCTGTGCAACAGGCTCGGCCGCCATCTGGGCGGCTATGGATGCGCTGGCCAGTGGTCGAATCAAGCGCGCACTCGTCGTCGGCATGGAAAAAATGAACACCCTGCCTAACCAGCAGATTGGTGAAATCCTGCTTAAAGCGTCGTATTTCAAAGAAGAAGGCGATACACCAGGCGGCTTTGCGGGTGTGTTTGGTCAAATTGCCGGTCAGTATTTCGAGCGCTTTGGCGATCAGTCTGATGCGCTCGCTGCGATTTCAGCCAAAAATCACGCGAATGGTATGCACAATCCCTATGCACACATGAAACGCGATTTTGGTTTTGATTTCTGCCGGAATCCTTCGGAAAAGAATCCGTTTGTTGCTGGCCCGCTCAAACGCTCAGACTGTTCACTGGTTTCGGACGGTGCGGCAGCACTGGTTCTCTCTATGGAGCCTTTGGCTGGCGCTAAAGTGCCTGCGGTGCGCTGGCGCTCACGTACCCACGTCAACGAATTTTTACCTTTGTCGCGCCGTGACCCAACTAAATTCGAAGGTGCTGCGCTCGCCTGGCAAAAGGGATTGGCCGCGGCAAGCAACACATTAAACGACCTGCACTTTGTCGAAACGCACGATTGCTTCACCATCGCTGAGATGCTTGAATACGAAGCTATGGGGCTCGCCCCCCATGGTCAGGGTGCGCGCGTTATCCTCGACGGCGTCACACGCAAAGATGGCAAGCTGCCTGTGAATCCCTCGGGCGGACTCAAATCACGTGGCCATCCCATTGGCGCCACCGGCGTTTCGCAACACGTCATGGCAGCTATGCAGTTGGCGGGTCAAGCAGGTGACATGCAGATCAAAGGCGCAAACATGGGTGCAGTGTTCAACATGGGCGGCGCCTCTGTTGCTAACTACTTGAGCATATTGGAATCAACTTGAGTCATGAGATCTTCAAAGCGGCCCAGGTGATGAATCTGGGCCGATTGCTCACGCACACAGCTGCGCTCTATCCCGAGCACACCGCCTTGATACAAGGCGATGACAAATGGACCTGGTCGCAAATTAATGCGCGGGTCAACGCCATGGCCAATGCGTTACGTAAGCTTGGCGTGCGTAAAGGCGATCGCCTACTCTTGCAATCGCGTAACAATATCCAGACCTTTGAAAGCGGCTGGGTGGCATTCAAGCTCGGCTGCGTGTGGGTGCCGACTAATTTCAGGCTCACGCCTCCCGAGGTCGCCTATCTGGGTGCCTCGAGCGGAGCAGTCGCCATGGTGGTCGAAGATCTCTTCCACGGCCATACCGATGCAGTGAAAGCCGAGTCGACGACGCTCAAGCATGTGATTACGATCGGCGAGCCGCGTGTGGGCGAGCTGCATTATGAATCTCTGATTGCTCAGCATCTGGGCGAGGACTTCGCCGAAGAAACCGTCGCCTATGACGATCCGCTTTGGTTCTTTTATACCTCAGGCACCACAGGCAAACCTAAAGCCGGCATCCTGACGCATGGTCAGATGTCTTTTGTGGTCAACAATCACCTGGCTGACCTGATCCCAGGCACGACGGAAAAAGACTGTTCGATCGCAGTCGCCCCCCTGTCACATGGTGCGGGCATCCATGCTTTGCTGAACGTCGCACGTGGTGCGGCAACGATTTTGCTGCCGAGTGAAAAATTCGATCCTGCTGTGTTTTGGGAAATGGTGCAGCGCTATAAGGTGACGAATTTGTTTACCGTGCCCACCATTATCAAAATGCTGGTGGAGCACCCTGCTGTTGATGAATACGATCACAGTTCGCTGCGCTATGTGATTTACGCAGGTGCACCGATGTACCGTGCGGATCAAAAACGCGCCCTGCAAAAGCTCGGCAAAGTGCTAGTCCAGTATTTTGGTCTGGGCGAAGTCACGGGAAACATTACCGTGCTGCCCCCCGACATGCACGCAGAGGATGACAATGATCCGAATGCCAATATTGGTTCCTGCGGTCGCCCTCGGGTCGGGATGGAAGTCGCAATCCTGAACGATAAGCTCGAGCGTGTCCCCACAGGTGAAATCGGTGAGATTTGCTGCCGGGGTCCGGCGGTGTTTGCCGGCTACCACGGTAACCCTGATGCAACCACTAAGGCGCTCAAAGGCGGCTGGTTCCACACAGGCGATCTGGGCAAGCTCGATGCGCGCGGTCTGCTCTACATCACCGGGCGTGAGTCCGATATGTATATTTCCGGCGGCTCGAACGTTTACCCTAAAGAAGTCGAGGAAGTCCTGCTCACACATCCAGGTGTGGCCGAAATCGCGATTGTCGGTATGCCTGATGCTAAATGGGGTGAAATTGGCATTGCAGTGATCGTCAAACGCGCAGGTGTCGAGGACGTCAACGAAGCCGCACTGCTCGCCTATCTGGACGGTCGTTGCGCCAAGTACCGCTGGCCGCGTCAGATTGTTTTCTGGGACACTATGCCAAAGTCGGGCTATGGCAAGATCGTCAAGAAAGACATCAAGGTCTTGCTTGTCGAACAAGGACATGTCAAGGCGTAAGCATGCAACACATTGCTTTTCTGAGTCCGATGGCCTTGAGTATCCGTGCGGAAATCCAGCGCCTGCTGCCCGCCGGATACAGCATCGCCTTTGCTGAGTCCAATGATCGTGCAGAGCACGCGCAGATGGTCCCCGCTGCAGACTACATTATTGCAGCAGGAACGTTTGTCGATGCCGGCCTGATTCAAAGCGCACATAAACTCAAAATGATTCAAAAATGGGGCATCGGTGTAGACAAAATCGATCTGGAGGCTGCGCGCGAGGCTGGTGTTACCGTCGCGATTACTTCAGGCGCGAGCTCTGCTCCAGTGTCCGAGCACGCCATCATGCTGATGCTGGCCGTGTTACGTCGGCTGCCACTCGCCCACCGATCACTGGGCGAAGGCAAATGGATCCCGGCCGCGCTGCGCACGGTGAGCTATCAAATTGCAGGTAAAACCATCGGATTGCTTGGGTTTGGCAATATCGCAAAGCACGTAGCCAAGCGCCTCAAGGGCTTTGATGTGCGCGTGCGCTATTACAGTCGCAGCCGTGCGGATCAGGGAACTGAGCAGCGTTATGAGGTTGAATACGTTGACTACGAGACATTGCTGGCCACAAGCGACATACTGAGTATTCATATCCCTTCAAACGCTCACACTTACCACCAGATCAATGCCCAAGTCTTGGCAAAGATGAAATCAGGCGCGATGCTGATCAATACTGCGCGCGGCGAGGTCATCGACGAGCAGGCTTTAATCGAGGCGCTGCGTTCCGGACATTTGCATGGAGCCGGACTTGATACCTTTGAGGGCGAGCCACCCTCTGCAGATAATCCTCTGTTGCATATGGATCAGGTGGTCGCTACCCCACACTCTGCTGGTGCGGTGTTTGATAACGTCGCCAACATCGTTGGTCATGCGTTTCGCAATATTGAAAAATTTACGGCTGGTCAACCATTGGCCGCTGAGGACATCGTCGTTTCGATTTTGAAATGAAACTGTTTTGAATCAAAAATGAAGCAGAAATGACTTCCTTATCCGCCGGTATAGCTGAATAATATCCAATAGAAATAATCAAAAATTCTTGCATTAAGATAATTATTAGAATCAGGAGATTACGATGACAGGCAAATTTTCTACAAATTTTGAACACCTCGAAGGCAAAGTCAGCGCCGAGGAATGGGAAACCCGTGTCAATCTTGCGGCCTGTTACCGCTTGATGGATAAGTTCGGTATGACTGACCTCATATACAACCACATCACGGCACGCATTCCGGGCACCCATGATCTGCTGATTAATTTATATGGCCTGCTTTACAAAGAAATTACGGCCTCCAGTCTGGTACGCATTACCGTAGAAGGTGAGATCGTCAGTAAACAGGACACCGATTACGGAATTAATAAATCCGGATATGTTATTCATGGTTGCATCCATACCGCTCGTCCAGATATTAGCTGCGTCATCCACACGCACACGCGTGCAGGCATGGCGGTGGCCTCCATGAAATGCGGCCTGCTACCCATGACACAAACTTCTAGCCGGTTTAATAATCATCTGGCCTACCATGACTTTGAAGGTCCGGCGGTAGACC
>CAIPID010000157.1 GCA_903865015.1 uncultured beta proteobacterium
CGCATCATCGCCTCCTGGCTGTTTGAGTGCATACGCCCAGGCAGCCAGGTAATTCCAGCGCGCGCCACCAGAGGTCTTTGGATTAGGGGTGACAACAGCAACGCCGGGCTTGATCAAATCACTCCAGTCGGCAATCTTTTTAGGATTTCCCTTTCGTACAAGAAAAACGATCGTCGAAGTATAGGGAGAAGATTGATTAGGCAGGCGTTTCTGCCAGTCGACGGGGATGAGAATGAATTTAGTCAACGCATCCACATCATAGGCGAGTGCCAGCGTAACGACATCCGCATCGAGTCCATCGATCACAGAGCGTGCCTGCTTGCCTGAACCGCCATGGGATTGGCGAACGGAAACAGATTCGCCTGTCGTTTGTTTCCAGTGTTTGGCAAACGCTTTGTTGAAGTCTTGATACAACTCACGCGTTGGATCATAGGAAACATTAAGCAGGGCAACCTGCGAAAAAGCGTTGAGCGAAAATCCCAACGACAATATCGTCGCGCCAAGCAGCTTTAAAAATACTGAAAGTTTCGAATGCATTTTAATCATGCTCCTTGCAAATTAAACATGTGTCTAATCTACAGGGTGACTCTCACCAATCAAACGAATCATAAGTACTTAGCTCATGCGCGGCGAGGTTGATTGCTTATTACCAATTTATATTTTTTTACGCCCTTATTTTTACGCCCTTAATTACCCCATTGATTACGCCGTTGCATGGCGAATCATGCCCGCAGCAACAGTATGCTTGGTCGCGTCGTCAATCAATACAAACGAACCCGTAGCAATAGATTCATCATATAAATCCGCAGCGATTGGTTTCTGCAAAATAAGATTAATACGTCCAATCTCATTAGTCTTAATTGTCGAAGCACCAAAGCCCTGCGACAAGGTGTGAATATCGAGCACTTGTTCTATATCTTTGACCTTTGCAAACACCGTTTGTGTTGTATGTTGCAGTAAATATTTCCGTGACAGGGATAAAGACTCTGCATCGAGCCAGCAGACATCGGCTTGCAGCGATTTAGCCAGCACGGGCAGCTCCCCCGAGGCATTCGCCGAAACAATCAAATCCCCACGCGAGACATCTACATCATCGGCGAATCGAACCATCACCGCCTGTCCTGCAACAGCCTTTGAAACGCCAGAGTCTGTTAGATCCGTCACAAGATCGTTTGCCACCTGTATTTCAGCAACAGTCGTAATCTGACCACTTGGTAGGATCCTCACAGCCTGACCGGACAATATTTGCCCAGACTCAACTTGACCCAAGTACCCCCGGAAATCGTCCGCGACGCTACCATCTTGCCTGGCCACATACTGCACAGGCAAACGCAACGACGGTAATCTCGAGGATTGAGCAATCTCAACCGACTCTAGCCACTGGAGCAGACTTGGGCCGCGATACCAAGGCGTCAGATCACTCAGGTCGACAACGTTATCGCCCTGCAGTGCTGAAACAGGAATCATCACAGGCGCGGGCAGCCCGATCGCGAGCGCCAGTGCTTCAACCGACAATCGAATTTTATTGAAAACAGCCTCATCGAAATCCAACAGGTCCATTTTGTTGACGGCGAACACGACATGCTGCAAGCTCAACAAACGCACAATCGACGCATGGCGCTTAGTTTGTGCAAGCAAGCCCGCAGGCTCTACATTTAAATCCACGCGCGTCGCATCCACCAATACAACCGCCACATCAGCCTGCGACGCGCCCGTTACG